>CAINTF010000001.1 GCA_903853285.1 uncultured Acidimicrobium sp.
CCTCGCACATGCGACGTATCTGTCGATTTCTTCCCTCATGAATGACCACTCGCAGAACGCCAGGCTGCAATTGACTGACATCGGCGGGTGCTGTCAATCCATCATCAAGCTCAATGCCGTTTCGCATCCGACTGATTGCCGTGTTGTTCACTCCTGCTGATGAACACTCAACATGCACAAGATATTCCTTTTCCAAGCCATAACTCGGATGCGTTATGCGATTGGTCAGTTCGCCATCGTTAGTGAGCAGCAATAATCCTTCAGAATCTGCATCGAGGCGACCAACAGGAAACACTCGCGGTTCCAACGGAACCAAATCAACTACGGTTTCGCGGCCGTGTGTATCAATCGCAGTCGAGATCACATCCACAGGCTTGTTTAGTAGGTAGTACACAACATCTGGTCGAACTCCAACTGGTGCGCCATCAATCTCAATGAGATCAACTTCAACATCTACTCTTCGACCCAAGATTGCTATCTCGCCATTTACCGTTACTCTCTCTTCGGCGATCATTTCCTCACAAGCACGCCGACTGCCCCACCCATGGCGAGCTAAAACTTTTTGCAGTCGCTCGCCTTCGTGTAGATGATCGTCGCCTCCCGGCGTTGATGAAGAAATAACTACCCCTCAACTTCGTTTCGAGCTGCACCCATTGGGTTTGAAGGGACAATGCGCAAACCTTGTTCGAGCGCCTCTACAACTTCGGCTGGCGGCACGAAATCCGCAATTGGCGGGAGCGATGCAAGCGAGTCCAGTCCGAGCCGTTCAAGGAACATTGCTGTGGTACCAAACAGAATTGCCTGACCTGGACCGTCATCGCGAGACACTTCAGTGATGTATCCGCGAGCCTGCAACGTGCGCATCACCGCATCTGGATCGACACCACGAATGGATGCAACTTGCTGACGCGACAGTGGCTGCTTATACGCAATGATCGCCAATGTCTCTAAAGCGGCAGATGAAATGCGAGCTTGCTGGCTGTCGAGCACAAATCGCTCAACATAAGCTGACACATCTGGGTGCGATTGGAATCGATATCCGCCAGCCACTTTGACGAGTTGAAAACCGTGCCCTGCCTCGGCATACGCCATCGACAAACGCTCACAAAGGCCTTCCACTACTGCCAGTGGTTGCTCGAGCAACTGCGCAAGCAATGCTGGATCCACGGGTTCCATTGCAACAAGCAAGATGCCTTCAAGAGCGCGCACAACTTCGGCGCTGATCTCAGTTTCTTCATCTGACATAAATACAACCTTTCATTACAAAATCATCCTTCGTAATCGTCAATATTAAAGACTGCTTCAAAACCAACGTCATTGCCGCCAGTCCACATCACCTGAATGTCACCGAATTTGTCGCTTTGTTCAAGATCGACTCGACCTTGTTTGTACAACTCAAGAATTGCAAGAAATCGGCACACAACAGCAATGCGATCGTGAATGGCCTCAGTGAGTTGCGCAAAGGTGACACGCCCAAGACTGGGCAACACATCCAACAATTCCATCAACGCTTCGGCAACACTCGCACGGATGGGTGCGACGTGATACAAATCAATTGTTGTAGGTGGCTTTGGTTGCACCGCACGCATAAACGCGCGCTGCAATCTGACTGGAGTAACGCCTTCCAACAGATCGGGCATCAACTCCGCGAAACGTTCATCGGGTCCGGCCATCCGAGCAAAGCTCAAGCCTGCTTTTTCGACCAACTCGCTGAACACTCCCGCAACATCCTTAAAGGTCTTGCAGTCCAACAAGCGAGCAAGCAACAAATCTCGTTCTTCCCACAGCGCAAGTTCCTCATCGAGGTCCATATCTGCCTTGCCTGGCAGCAATCTTCGGGTCTTCAACTCAACGAGGGTCGCCGCGATAAGCAAAAACTCGGTTGCAATTTCTATGTCAAAGGTTTGCATTCGCTGAACTTCCACGAGATACGCCTCGACGATGCGCAGGAGCGATACTTCGTGAATATCAACTTCTTCTTGCAAAATAAGATGCAAAAGCAAATCAAACGGGCCATCAAAGACCGGGGTGTTTACCTCGTATGCCATCGCGCACAAGGATATATCAAACAGACCTTTACTCGGTCGTTTGTACAAGCGGTTTGCACTAGCGTAATGACGTGGCCAGAGTCCTTTCCTGCATTCAACCAACCGGAGAAGTCCATCTCGGCAACTACTTGGGTGCTCTACGAAATTGGGTGTCAGGACAGCACACAAACGACGTTTTTCACGGCATCGTCGACCTTCATGCCCTCACAGTCACCGACACTCCTGGTGTACTTGGCAAGCAAACGCTGCAATTGGCGGCAATATTGTTTGCTGTAGGGCTCGATCCTCAAATCGCCACAGTTTTTGTACAAAGTCATATTCCCGAACACAGCCAATTGGGCTGGATCATGGAATGCACCGTCAGTTTCGGCGAACTCAGTCGAATGACTCAATTTAAAGATAAGTCAGCAAAGCGAGAAGCCGATTTTGTATCTGCAGGACTCTTTACCTACCCCGCCCTGCAGGCTGCAGACATATTGCTCTACGACGCAGCCGAAGTACCTGTTGGTGACGATCAGCGGCAGCACATTGAAATCACTCGCGACATTGCCCTGCGCTTCAATCATCGTTTCGGTGACACATTTGTTGTTCCAAAAGCCGTGACTCCACCGACGGGTGCTCGAGTGATGGATTTACAGGAACCAACTAACAAAATGAGTAAGTCTGGTGACGGTGAAGCCGGAATCATCTATCTACTCGACGACCCAGCATCAATCGTCAAAAAGTTTAAGCGCGCAGTCACTGACAGCGACAATGAAGTGGCGTTTGACCGCGAGCGTAAACCAGGTGTGAGCAATTTGCTCGAAATTCTTGCTGCAGCCACAAATGAGTCGCCTTCATCACTAGCGACGACGTACACACAGTACGGAAAACTCAAACAAGACACCGGTGAGGCTGTTGCCGAAATGCTTCGTCCGATTCAAACTCGATATCACGAGCTCATGGCCGACCCGGCCGAACTCAGCAACTTACTTGCACTTGGTAAAGAGCGCGCATCAAAAGTTGCACAAGCAACTCTCACTCGCGCTCACAGCGCAATTGGTTTGTATCCAAGCAACTAGTCAGTAGTAATGAGCAGCGAGCAGTAGTTGGATTTGCTAAATATCGTCAGCTCGGTCTAGAGCATCCCTTAGTTCGCCAATGCACGAGCCTTCGACCATCGACACAGTGATTTCGTCACTGCCAATGGACCGGAGCATCACAGCACCAATTGCTTCATGATCGTGATACTGGCGAAAGCGACACGTGCGCGGCCCCACCAGTGTTGCAACAACCCGTGTCAAAGTACCTAGGTGTGCTGCCGACTTACCCACATCATGCAACAACGCTCCGGCAATCTCTGCAGGGCTAGATGTCGGTCGATACTTCACAAACCTGCGACCAACCAACACGCTGTGCTGTCGATCCTGCGTCATCATCTTGTTCCATAGATCAAATTCGCTAGGCGATAGCACTGAGTGCACCCACTGACGCTCTATCTCTTGCACCTGCGAAGGCACGAGAGACAATACGAATCGCTTAGTTAAATGTGCAAACTTGCTCATTGATGAGCCTTCACACGTGCTCGCGGATGCGACTCGCGATACATCTCAAATAGCACCTCGTTATCGACCTTTGTATACACCTGCGTCGTGCTTACCGATGCATGTCCGAGAAGTTCTTGCACGATTCGCAAATCGGCCCCGTGGACCAACATGTGAGTTGCGCAGGAATGCCTGAGCACGTGCGGAGAGAGTTCGCTCTTGATGCCAGCCAACATCGCATACTTCCGAACAATCCCCCACGCTGCTTGTCGCGACAAACGCGTGCCGCGCACGCCAAGAAAAACGGCGTCAGCATGATCGCGCTTCGCCCACTGTTGTGGACACAACATGGGTCTTCCGCCAGCACCCAGCCATGCCTCCAGCGCTTCTTTTGCGTGACGGCCAAACGGCACGATTCTCTCTTTGGAACCCTTACCGAACACTCGGGCGACATTGCTCTCCATGTCCACATCGCTCATAGAAAGCCCACATGCTTCTGACACACGGGCTCCAGTTGCATACAAAAATTCAAGCAATGCTCGATCACGCACCGCCAATGAATCGACACCTGTAACGGCGTTCAGGAGCAATTCAACTTCTTCCTCGCTCAAGGCTTTAGGTATGCCAGATGGAACTTTCACGCCGTCTATGAAAGCCGTTGGATTATCGGTTCGTAATCCTTCGTCAAGCATGAAGCGATGAAACATGCGGATAGCAGCGAACTGCCGAGCAATACTTTTGGGTGCACGCTCGTTCGCTCGCAACTGCCCCACATACTTCTCTATTACTGCCGCCTTGACCACCCGCGAGTTTGATTTAGACGATGCAAGATACGACTCATACTGAGCGATATCTCTTCCGTATGCCTCAATCGTTTTATCCGAACGACCCTGTTCTACGCGCATCCACGTCAGAAACCTTTCGCGATCGGTCAAGCTTGTCATTTGCCGGAAGTACTTTCGGCTTGAAGCACTCGATCTGCACGCAGCAGTCCGACTACGGCCATCGCGTTATCAATTTCACCTGTTTCAATCATTCGGATTGCTTCGTCGAGCAGCAATATCTCGACTGTCATGTCATCTTCCTCAGGGCCGTGACGATCCATTGCTACTTCAGTCAAGCCAATAGCGAGAAATAGTTGCACTGCGGCATTCGTAATTCCAGGTGCTTGCAAAATCTGGCCAAGTGTTCGCACATCCAAAGATGTAAACCCGGTCTCTTCCTGCAATTCACGCAACGCCGTGGCTTGAGGATCTTCCCCCGCCACATCTCTCATGCCTGCTGGAATCTCAAGACTGTAGGCACCGAGTGCTGGTCGATACTGCCGCACCATCACCACCTCATATTGTCCATTGGCATTGCGGCGAATTGGAACTATGCCGGTGGCTCCTGGGGACTCGACATATGTACGCACAAATTCCTCACCACGAGGCGAACGAAAGCGACTCTGTACGAGTTTCCATAGCACCCACTCATGAAGAACAGCTCGTGAAATGCGCTCAAAATGCGCCATCAGAAATATTGTCCGATGGGACTAAGACTTCGCGTCTGCAGAAGCCGCGCGGTCGGCCGATCGCGAAGTGCTTTCAGTCAGAGCACGACGAGCGAGTGCTGCACCAATCAATTCGCGGAACAGTGGATGCGGTCTGTCAGGACGACTCTTGAATTCGGGATGTGCTTGTGTAGCGACCCAGAAAGGATGATCCTGCAGTTCGATAAATTCGACCAAGCGCTTGTCGGGCGAAGTACCGCTGCAGATGAATCCCGCCTCTTCGAATCGACTTCGATATGTGGAATTGAATTCGTAGCGGTGACGATGACGTTCACTCACAACAGGCTCGGCATAAGCATTACCAACTTTGGTTCCTGGTGTGAGCACTGCGTAATACGCACCAAGGCGCATCGTTCCACCCTTATCGGTGACATCACGTTGATCGTTCATAATGTCGATCACAGGATGCTGGGTAGACAAATCAAACTCAGTTGAGTTGGCATCTTCCATGCCCAATACGTGTCGCGCAAACTCCACTGTCATGACCTGCATTCCCAGACACAACCCAAGACATGGGACCAAATTCTCTCTTGCAAATTCGGCAGCTCTGATCTTGCCTTCAATGCCGCGTGGACCGAATCCACCTGGAATAACTATTCCGTCCAGAGTCGTCATCCGATCATCGGCAAGTAGACCCTCAACATCCTCTGCTTGAATCCACACGATCTCAACTTTTGCTCCGTGATGGAAACCGGCATGTTTCAAACTCTCAACAACAGAAAGATATGCGTCTTGCAACTGAACGTATTTCCCAATCAGACCGATCCTGACTGGAGCAGTAGAAGCTTCAACTCTTGCGACCAATTGGCGCCAAGGAGTCAGATCAAGTGGCGCATCAATTTTCAAGACTTCACAAATCTGAGTATCGAGACCTTCGTCGTGCAGAATCAAAGGCAACTCGTAGATATTTTTGACATCTGCAGCATTAATGACGTTCTTCTGATCGACGTCGCATTGCCCCGAAATTTTGCGCTTCAATTGGTCGCTGATGGGTTCGTCGCTGCGGCAAACAATCAAGTCTGGCTGAATTCCACGCGATCGCAACTCAGTGACGCTGTGCTGTGTCGGCTTCGTTTTCTGCTCACCGCTTGGACCGATAAAAGGAACCAATGTCACATGCACGTAACAAATGTTGTCGCGACCTACTTCATTTTTGAATTGGCGAATTGCCTCGAGGAACGGAAGAATTTCAATGTCACCAACAGTTCCGCCAACTTCGGTAATCACCACATCCACATCGTCTGTAGCCAGACGCTGAATGCGGCGCTTAATCTCATCGGTCACGTGCGGAATGACCTGCACAGTGCGACCTAGATAATCGCCACGACGTTCTGCAGCCAACACTGCTTGGTAAATGCTCCCCGTCGTTGCATTGGACGAACGGGATAGATTCTCGTCGATGAATCGCTCGTAGTGACCAAGATCGAGATCCGTCTCACCGCCATCATCGGTAACAAAAACTTCTCCGTGTTCGAACGGATTCATTGTGCCTGGATCAACGTTGATGTACGGATCCAACTTTTGCATCGTGACCCGAAGACCACGCATCTTCAACAGACGTCCAAGCGAGGAAGCAGTGAGACCTTTACCAAGCGAACTTGCAACACCACCTGTTACAAAAACATGCTTTGGCACTACTCGCTCCCGTCTCTGTGCGGAGCGCTCCCGACTGGGACCAGATACTCCACGACGGAAGATAAGCATACCCTCAACGGGGCTAGCGGCGTGAACGCCCCTGACCACTCGATCGGACACTCGAGGCTTTGAGGAGTTCGGAGGCATAGTTCAGGGCAGCTTCCTCAGCCATTCCACCCGACAACATTCGCGCGATCTCCTGTACCCGATCTTGTGCGCCCAATTCGATGGCCTCAGCAAACGTCTGCTTAGACTTCACTGTTTTCGAAACCTTGATCTGCCGATGTGCAGCAGCCGCAACCTGGGCAAGGTGCGTAACTACCAAAACTTGATGACGTTGGCCTAGTTGCGCCAGTGCGCCTGCAACAGCGACTGCGGCTTCCCCGCCGATCCCCGCATCAACTTCATCAAAAACCAAAGTGGCAGGACCTTCGGTGAGCACCAAACGGAGCGCCAACATTGTGCGAGCCAACTCACCACCAGATGCGACTTTCGTGAGCGGCAACGGAGGCGAACCCGGGTTGGCCGCCAGCAAAAAGACGACCTCGTCACCAGCGTCTTTGCCTACCGAGACCTCGACCACCGCATGAGCCATTGCCAACGTGCGGAGATGCTGTTGAACAGCCTTCGCCAATTTGGGCGCAGCCGCTCTACGTGCCTCGCCGACTACCTCTTCTGCGGCCCGAAGCTGTTGCACTGCAGCAGCGCGGTCAGAATCCAACGTTGCAGCTCGAGCTTCGAAACTCTCAAGTTCGTCGAGTCGTGTTCCGCTCTCGTCCCCGTATGCAATCACTTCACTTAAAGACTCTCCATACTTGCGGCGCAGGTCGACAAGCAAATGTCTGCGCTGTCTCACTTCATCCAATTTGCCCGGATCTTCCTCAATTGTCTCGGCGAGATCACGCATCTCTCTTGCGACATCATCTATCTCTGATTGCACGTTCTTCAAGCGCTCAACGAGAGACACAAATGTTTCACGGTGGCTAATCGCGGCAATTGATCGTCCCACAACATCGCTCGCACCATCATCATCTTGCAGAGCTGCCGCCGCCGAATACAGCGCTTCACGATGGGCCACTGCATCGGCCAACAAGTCTTCGGAACGAGAGAGATCTTCATCTTCAGTTGGACTCTGCAGATTTGCATCTGAAATTTCTTTGACCTGAAATCTCAACAGATCTATTTCTCGAGCACGGGCACGTTCATCGCCTCCGAGCGTTGCTAGCAGCGCTTCGATCTCTGTTAATCGTGCACGAGCGTTACGCAATGGTTCTAGGTCGACTCCACAAAAGTGATCGAGTGCCAATCTTTGTGCTGAAGCTCCCAACAAGCTTTGATGCGCATGCTGTCCGTGCAGATCAACGAGTTCGGTTCCATATTCGGCAAGTTGCGCAACAGTTGCCAGTCGTCCATTTACATACGCGCGTGAACGGCCAGTAATTGGCACGACTCGACACAAAATCACTTCACTATCGTCTGTAACGAATCGACCTTCCACTCGAGCTTCTTCGCATCCGGTACGAACAACCGAAGCATCGGCTCTACCACCAACAAGCAAGTCGATCGCTTCGACCAACATCGTCTTGCCTGCACCAGTTTCGCCCGTTAATGCAACGAGACCCTCGCCGACTGAAAGATCAAGTTTTTCGATTACTCCGAGATTCTCAATGTGTAATTCACTGAGCATCAATCGTCTCCGAGACCAAATTTAGTGCGCACAATTTGATGAAACTTTGGGGACTGGAAACGCAAGAAGTCTGCAGTGCAAGTGTCCGGCGCACAACTCACAACATCGCCCTGTGTCAAACTCATCACTTTGCGGCCATCTAGCGCCATGTCAACTGGTCGTGTTCCAACAACTTCAATCAATAATGACTCTTGGGGATCCAGCACTAGAGCACGATCAAACAACATGTGCGGAGACACAGGAGTGACAAGTAGTGCACGATGCCGCGGCGAAACAACCGGACCACGAGCAGACATTGAATACGCGGTACTTCCTGTTGGAGTCGAGACAATCAGGCCATCTGCCGAATAGGTAGCGAACAATTCAGAGTTAATGACAACATCAAGCCACACCGTATGACCGGACTGTTGTTTTTCAAGAACTGCTTCATTGAGTGCTCGCCATGAAAGATCAGTCTTCCCATCTGCTCGCTTCAACAGCACTGTGAGCATCATGCGCTTATCAATGATGAAGTCTTTGTCTTGCCGACCCTCAACCCAGCGCTGCAACGACGCAATACATTCCGATGGCTCAATCTCGGTCAAGTAACCAAGCGTTCCCACATTGACACCGAGAATGGGCACAGGCGCACCATCCAGCAAATGGACCGCACGCAAAACTGTCCCATCTCCGCCCAATGACAACACGATGTCCGCATCCATGGCAGCACGGTCACTTCCAAGATGCTCAAACCCTCTTGCGGTTGCATCTGCAGGCAACATCCACAAATGGTGACCATGTTTCGTAGTCCAAGCCTCTAAATCAATCAGCAACTGAGCAATCTCGCCCCGTGTGTGGTGTGCCACTACAAAAATGGAACTCATCGGCTCAACTCCATGCCTGCCAACCTACTCAACCCGACTCACAGAGTGCGCACCACTTGCCGATTCCCTACGCAGATGAAGCAGGAATTCCGTATTCCCATCCGCTCCGCGCAAGGGAGACTCAATAAGTCCCGAATTATGCATCCCCAGCGATTCAAAGGCTTCAACCACCTGACCGATAGTTCGTTGATGAATGTCGACGTCCCTAATAACACCTGCACCTTTATCGACTTCAGACTTTTCGGCCTCAAACTGAGGCTTCACCAGCAAGATCATGTCTCCATGTGGACGCAGCACTTCACAAAGTGCTGTAGCAACCTGACGCAAAGAAATAAACGAGAGATCTGCCACCACAACGTCAAAGTCTCCGATTTGAGCCTTCGTCATTGCGCGTGCATTGGTTTGATCAAGCACTTTGACTCGCGGATCACGAACCAAACGATCATGCAATTGCGACTTGCCCACATCCAATGAAGTGACTTCGCCTGCACCGCGTTGCAGCACGCAATCGGTAAACCCTCCCGTTGAAGCCCCAACATCCAAGACACGCTTGTCGCGCAATTCGACGCCAAATGCAAGCAATGCAGCTTCCAACTTTTCACCACCTCGCGACACAAATCGTGCTGGCGTCGACAACAACACGCTGTCCGAATTTGCGATCATTCGATTATCTGTCAGCGCAATCGATCCATTCACCAGAATCAAACCCTGATCGATCAAAGATTTTGCCTGTTCTGTATCTGGTGCTAATCCTTGCTTGACCAACCATGTATCTAATCGCAAGCGAGCTTTCGACATCTGTCTACGAACCAACAATCATCTTGGCGAAAGTAGCGAGATCCGCAAACACATGACTGTCTCCGTTTGCTGAAGTGCTCGCAACATCACTCACATCGTTTGCAGACGAAATGCCAGTTAGCACCTGAGCAAATTTGCAGCCCACGGTTTGCGCAAACAACCCATCTGTTGAAGGTCTGTCACCCACCATCCACGCATTTGAAAGATCATCGAGTCTCAAAACTTGACCCACCAAATCGGCCATCGGCTTGTGAGGCTTTCCCGCAATGATTGGCTCAACACCTGAAGCAGCAGCAACAGCCGCCAAGATCGATCCACCACCAGGAATCAAGCCGTGAGGTGTTGGATAAGTTGCGTCGTCATTGGTGGCGATGAGTCGCGCACCATTACGCACTGCATTGGACAGCTTCGTTAAACCTCGATAATCGAATGTTGCGTGATAGCCAACCAAGACAACGTCAATTTCTTGATCAGTATCACCATTAATTGCGTGACCATCTGAGCCATCGAGATTGTGTTCGTCGGAACGTCCTACAAGAATTGCTCCGGCATTCTTTATAGCTTCGACTGCACCTGGACCACCACCGAGCAGCACACGTTCACCCTTGCGTAAGAGCACCCCAGCAGCTTGGGACGAAGTAACAACGTCACCATGCGCATCTATCCCAATCTTTACCAGTGCGTTTTCTTGATCGGCTACAACAGAAAAAGAATTGTTCGTGACGAACAACACGCGATGACCGGCATTGCGAAGTGACTTAATGGCATCGACCGAACCTGCAATAGGTTGATGCATTAGCCAAACGACACCATCTAGATCGCACAAAATCGGGGCTGCAGATGGCACACTGTAATTGTGCCTCGTTTTCTCCCCTTTCACGCGCTTCGATATGCGTCGTCCACAGACCTCAGCAAGACTTGCGCTCCCCCATACGACGTTTTGAATGACAATGACCGCGCCAATTTGGTCGCTCAACATGCTCACAACATCGTCAATATCGATTTGCCCGTCGCCACGCCGACGCAGCCAGATGCATATTTGGCTGCAGCACAAACACTTCAAAACTGGATCCAAAGTGGCGTGCTTGTACGCGACGAATCACCATCGTTCACTCTGTATCGCATGCAGTTTCGTGACACGATCGGCAATCAGCGAAACATTGTTGGTGTGCTCGGTGGTTTGGAAGTAGTGGACGAAGGCGCGGGAGGTGTTCTTCCCCACGAACGCACGACACCGAAGGCTAAAACTGATCGACTTGACCTCACCAAGGCAACCGATGCAAATCTTTCTCCTGTTTGGGGCTTGAGTCTCGCGCCAGGTCTGAGTGAGATTCTCAAAACTCCCGCAGAAGTTGTTGGTTCATACATCGATGATCAGGGAGTAACGCACACCGTCGAACGAGTCAGCGACCCAACCCAAATCGCGTCAATAACAGAGTGCATTGCACAGCATCCGGTCATCATTGCCGACGGACATCATCGCTATGCAATCAGTCGGACCTACCGTGACGAAACGCGTCTTCGCACAAATTCGACATCCACCGATGCCGAACAGACGCTCACATTTGTCAATGAATTAATCGACGAACAACTCAGCGTTGCTGCAATTCATCGTCTGTACACCGATGTCTCAACTACAGCGTTGATTGACACACTTGCTCAGTCCTTCACCATCACCGATGCGCCACCAATTGGCGATACCACTCTTGCAACCATGGACAAAGACGGTTGTCTATGTTTTATCGATAGTGATCTCCAAACAAAGTGGCTAACTCCGCGCGATGATGCTTTCGATGGCATTCGGTCGCTCGACAGTGCCCGTCTTGAGCACGCGTTGCGAGATCTGCCTCACACGGTTTCTTTTCAACATGGCGTGAATGAAGTTGTCGAAGTACTTTCACAACATCAAGCCAATGCGGCAATTCTGATTCGCCCTGTAAGTGTTGCCGAGATCAAGCGCACCGCAACAGAAGGCATTTTGATGCCACCAAAGTCGACGTTCTTTACGCCAAAACTGCGTACTGGTTTTGTAATCCGCGAGCTCAATACTCGCAATTAAATGCTTTTAGCGAGAACCTAGAGTCTCAAGCCGATCACGTACATCGGTGAAGTCTGCATCGTTCTTCGCAATGCGCTGGAAAATTGTGCGAGCCTGAACAACGTCGCCTGATCGGTCATACAAGTCGGCAAGCACATACCATTCGCGTAAGTGATGCTCGCGAACCTTGGCTGGGTCTTGCTTCGATTGTTGCATCAAACGCACTGCGGCCTGAATATCGCCCTGATCTGCAAGCGCACTTGCAGCAACAATGCGACCTTCGGCAACAATCGTTGGATCTGGAGACGCATCTTTCAGTTCTTTCCACAACTCATCGACTTTGTCGTAGCGCATTAACGCGCGATAGCAGTCTGAGAGCACTGGATGATTCAGAGTTGAACCAGACGTAAGCGCACGAGCCTGCTCTAGGTGATCTGCAGCATCGCGCCATTGACCCATGCGATACATCGACAATCCAGCGATTTCGTGAATCAGTTCAACTCCCGGGCAATCCCGCGAGATTGGAATAATGATTTTCTTGGCGTCTTGGTAGCGACCACGCTCAAAGGCATCGAGCGCCAACGCAAGTTTTTCGATCAGGCGCTTAGATGCACGCTCACCAACAATTGCGATGATGCTTCCAGCAACATTTGCCTCAACATGTGCCATCGCCGCTGCTGATGCACGGCGCTCATCTCGCTCGAGGCGAATTGGTGCTGATTCTTCTTCACGGCGAGGGCCACGACCACGTGCTGGACGAGTCGAACCTTCGTCTTTCCAAACTTCATTTGACTGCGTATTGCGCGGTAGCGCATCGCGATCATTCTTCCGTCCACCTGTGCGATAACGAACTTCGTCAGCTTTGCGCTGTGCTGCAGTCTGCGGAACTACTGGACGATCATCATCGCGGAACGAACGACCGCTATCTGGACGACCACGACCTGCTGGAGGACGACCGCGACCCGCTGAATCACCACGACCATACGACGGACGATCACCGCGATCTGCAGACGGACGGCCACTACTTGGACGACCACGACCTGCTGGAGGACGACCCGCTGAATCACCACGACCATAC
>CAINTF010000002.1 GCA_903853285.1 uncultured Acidimicrobium sp.
GGTGGAATTGCTCAAGGCCTCGGACTTGCCGTCATGGAAGAAATCATCATGGACAACGGCCGAGTGAAAAATCCAAGCTTCACCGATTACTTGTTGCCTACTGCCCTGGATGCTCCACGCGTAGTCGCTGTCATGATTGAAGAACCAGAACCACAAGCGCCACTCGGCGCCAAGGGTATTGGCGAACCACCATGTATTTCAGTGACACCTGCGATCGTGGCCGCTATTAGAGCGGCAACCGGAAAGGCACTTTTGCGAGTACCAGTAAGGCCACAAGATATCTGCTTGTGATCTATTCGGGTTGAGGCCCTGCACCGATCAGCGCAAGCGTTTGAACCGTACCGATAGAGCCTGGTCTTGGTGATTGCGCCGGCATCGAAGTGTCGACAAACTGTGGATCAACGAAGACAACATCGAATGGCATATTCTTCGTCAATTGAGTAGTTGATCTGCGGATCGACTTATCGACAAACGAGATGACAACACCCTTCTCGCCTGCTCGACCTGTACGACCAGAGCGGTGAATGTAGTCCTTCGGATCTTCAGGCAAGTCAAAGTGAACCACGACAGGCACTGCGTCAATGTGAATACCACGGGCTGCAACATCGGTAGCAACCATCACCGTTGCTTTGCCACGTCGGAACTGCTCGAGAGCTCGTTCGCGTTGCGCCTGGCTTCTATTGCCGTGAATCACACAAGTTTCAACACCCAGTGATTCAAGGTTGCCCGCCAAACGGTCTGATCCGTGCTTGGTGCGACAGAAAACAATCGCACGCTCGTAATGATTGGCAATTTCTGCAACCATCCGAGTGCGCTCATCGCGATTGACGTTCCAAAACAAGTGCTCTATTTCGCCACCATTTTCGGCTGCTGCCACTTGATGCTTTTTAGGATCGCGCTGAAATTCGCGAATCAAGTTGTCAACATCGCCATCTAAAGTTGCGGAGAACAACAATGTCTGACGGCCGCCAGGGATGGTACGCATGATGCGCTTCACTGCTGGCATGAAACCCATGTCGGCCATACGGTCAGCTTCATCGATGACGACTAATGCAACAGCACCCAAATCGAGATCGCGACGTTTCATTAAGTCTTCAAGACGACCTGGGGTCGCGACGACAATGCTTGCAGCACGAGCAGCTTTTACTTGTGGGCCATAACCTGCGCCACCGTAAACAGCGGCCACTGTGATGCCGCCACCCGCACACAACATTGCAACTTCCTTTGCAACCTGAGCGGCAAGCTCACGGGTTGGCACGAGTACCAAACCATGAGGACGGCCCGGCTTTGCCTTAACAACTTTGACAGCCAAAGCAATACCAAAGGCGAGGGTCTTACCCGAACCTGTTGGTGCTTTGCCGCAAATGTCAAGACCCATCAATGATTCCGGGATTGTTGCTGCCTGAACCGGAAACGGCTCTGCAATTCCTCGCTTCAAAAGTCCAGTGACGATTCTCTCGGGTACGCCGAGCGCGGTCCAACTCTTAGTCATGAAATTCTCCTCAATTACCTAGGGGGTTTATCTACGGTTGAGGCGAACTAGCGACCCAACACACGACGCAAATAGTCGTTTGTGAACACACCCTCGGGATCGAGACGGTTCCGAACTTCGATATAACGCTTCCATTCAGGATACAGGGGCTCGAGCGAGTCTGCTGTCTTGAAGTGAATCTTTCCCCAGTGAGGACGACCCTCGTAATCACTCATGATCGCTTCAACTTCACGGAAATACGGCTCGTATTTCATGCCTTTAAACACGTGTACCGCAATGTACGCATTCTCTCTGCCACTACCAGTTGAAAGCGGAATATCGTCCCCTGCTGTAAACCTCACCTCAACGGGAAAATTCAATAAGAAGCCACAATCATCCACCATTCGACGCACACGATTAAGTGCCTCTACAACTGAATCGCGTCGGATCGAATATTCCATTTCATAAAAGCGCACGAGGCGCTTGCTAGCAAAAATTCGATGACTTGCGTTGACATACTCCGTTCTCCCCGAGCTTGGCAAAGCCTTTGACAACCGGGGAATGAGAAACGGCATCAGTCGACCGACATAACAGAGCGCACCAAATGCGATATTTTCCAAAAGCATTTTGTTCACCCAGGTTCTAAAACGGGCTGGTGGATCCGCGGCTTTGTCAGTCACATTGTTTCGCTTCGTGAGAGCCCACCCAGTATGTGGTATCCAGTAAAACTCAAAGAAATCATTAGTACTCACGTGTTCATCCAAATTTGCGAGCAAGGTATCTACGCGCATTGGTTCTTCGATCGCATGTAATCGAAAAGCCGGCACAACACGCAACGTGATTGTGCTCAAAATACCCAAGGCGCCAAGACCAACACGACCACAATGAAATATCTCGGCATTCTCGTTAGCCGAACATTGCAATACCTCGCCACTCGCAACAACAAGTCGAAAGGAAGTAATTTGCGCAGCAAGCCCGGTTCGTAGAGCGCCTGTGCCATGTGTAGAGGTTGACAGAGCTCCAGAGATCGTTTGATATGTAACATCGCCAAGGTTTGGCATGGCGAATCCTGCATCTGCGAGATAATCGTTCAGATCACTAATCACAATCCCCGACTCAACCGTCACCTCTAAGCGGTTGGCGTCGAGTCCCAAGACCTTGTTGTAGCGAGTCAATTCGACCAGATGGTCAGGTGCTACTGCAATTGCTGTGAAACTGTGTCCTGAACCAACTACCTTTACGCGCTGTTGCAATGCGGTTGCATAACCAACAACTGCGACAATGTCCGACTCACATTGCGGGCGATGAACTTTGAGAGGCCGAGCGGTTTGGTTGCCTGCCCAATTCTTCCAAATCACGCTGCACCAACTCTCTCACTCGCCTTGCTTGATTTTCTCCACATCACTATCACCAACAATAAGCCTGCGAGCAACGTTCCAATATTAGACAAGACGTGATAACCAACAGCCTTGCGGATGAATCCACTCGAAAAACCTGCAAGGCCGCCACAAAAACTCATTGTCAAATCTGCGGCTCCTTGTACACGCACTCGAATTTGTTGATCAATTGAATCAACAAGCAGGCTTGAACCTCCGATTAAACCGAAACTCCAGCCAACTCCAAGCATCCATAGTGCTGGAAACAGCAACACAGGTGCGTCACCCGCAAGCGACGAAAGCAAAGTTGCACCCATTAACACCACTGCCCCGACTTGAATGGTCGCCAATCGACCATGTCGATCAGCAAACCTTCCGACAAGCGGACTGAACGCGTACATACCTGCAATATGGAGTGAAATAATATAGGCGCTCACTGTTTCGTGTCCGTGAAGCTTGAGATGTACTGGGGTCATGGTCATCACCGCAACCATTGCCATTTGTGATATCACCATCGCTATAACTGCTGTCTTCGCATCACTTGAATTCCGAATCGCTGTAACTGCATCAGAAAAAAGCCTTGTCGGTGCTCCTACTTCTGCCTGACGATTTAGTCTTCCTGCGACTTCAAGCGGATCTGGTCGTAGACGAAGTGTCGTGTTGATCAGCGACGTAAGAAAGAAGATTCCTGCAAAAATCCATGGACCTGTGTATTGGCCCCAACCGAACCAATCCATGCCTGCTTGTTCTGCAGGCTTAATCAACAGAGGACCGAATACTGCGCCAAATGTTGAAGCAAACAAAATACGACTCATCGCTCGACCACGCTCATCTGTGGTTGCCAAATCGGCAGCGGCGTAACGGGACAACAAATTAGATGCTTGGCCGTTACCAAACACAAACAATCCGACTAAAAAGATCCAAAGAGTCTTCGTCTCGGCTCCGTATCCTGCAACAAAGCCTCCGAAGATTGCAAGCAAGTAACCAGCCTGAAGTCCATTACGCCTGCCACGAACATTCATGAGCCGCGCAAGCATCTGCGACATGAAAGCAGTACCCATGGTTACTGTTGCCGAAGCAACACCTCCCCACGCTGTGGTCTGGCCAAGGATGTCCTGGATGACGAAGGCACCAACAGTGACTGCGGCGGCAAGAGCAGCCGATCCGGCAATTTGACTCACTACCAAGACGCGCAATGTTCGCTTCTGAATAACGGCGATCTCGCTAGGTGTGTAGTGCGTAATTATTCAACAATCGTAGGTGATAGTGCTCCTATGACTGTGACCAAACTCTTGTGTCGAAGAGGGGACTTGAACCCCTACGCCCTTTCGAGCGCCAGCCCCTCAAGCTGGTGCGTCTGCCATTTCGCCACTCCGACGTGGTAACTCTGTTTCAATATTTCTATGCGAGAAGCAAACCCAATCCCACAACCGTAAAAATCCACACAAGTGCGAAAACTGTGGTGATTCGGTTGAGGTTTTTCTCTGCTGCTGCACTACCCAAAGCAGCAGAACCACCGCCACCGAACATGTCACTGAGACCGCCACCACGACCGCTGTGGAGCAAAACTCCTGCGATCATGGCAAACATGGAAATCACGTTGACAACAATGGTGATGACTTTGATGAACTCTCTCACGACCTAAATCCTACCGTTGCTACTCTGGAAAATGGCAGGCCGAAATTTGACCAGTTGGGCGCACGACCAATTGCGGCTCGGTAGACGCGCACAATTCAGTGGCCTTCCAACAGCGCGTTCTGAAACGACATCCAGTTGGTGGATTGACAGGTGACGGCACATCTCCCTGCAACATGATTCGTGAACGCGACCGCTCGGTCGTTGGATTTGGGACCGGCACGGCTGAAAGTAGAGCCTTTGTATACGGATGCGTCGGATGATCGTAAATAGATTTCTTATCACCTATCTCGACAATTTTTCCGAGATACATAACCGCAACCCGATCAGCAATATGTCGAACAACAGATAAATCATGCGCGATAAACACATACGACATGCCGAGACGTTCTTGCAAGTCACCGAATAGGTTCACGACTCCAGCCTGGATACTCACGTCAAGTGCGGACACTGGCTCGTCAAGCACAATTAATGCTGGGTCGAGCGCCAGTGCTCTTGCAATACCAACCCGTTGCCTCTGGCCTCCCGAAAATTCATGAGGGAAACGCTTAGCGTGATCCGCCGCCAAACCAACCAGTTCGAGCAAGTGAGCAACCTTCTCATTATGGTCGCCATCGACTCCCTGCACCACCAGTGGCTCGGCTATCGACGAACCAACAGTCATTTTGGGATCGAGCGATGCAAACGGATCTTGAAAAACGATCTGCATCTTGCGACGAATTTGTCGCATCTCTTCAAAACTTAAGCCAGCCAAATTCTTACCTTCAAATGAAATGGTGCCAGACGTGATATCGAGCAACTGCAAAACACAACGACCAACCGTTGTCTTACCGGAGCCTGACTCACCAACGATTCCCAAAGTTTGCCCACGATCCACAGAGAAGGACACGTCGGAAACAGCCTGGACAATTCTCTTCGTCTTACGAATACCGCTATTAGCGCGTAGCTCAAAATTCTTAACGAGGTTTTCAACTTTCAGAATTGGCTGGTTCATGGCCGAGCCCCACCAACAACTATTTGTTCAGCCCTCAAACAGGCCGTTTCGAGGTCGCCAAATGAACGAAGTGCTGGCAATGATGTGAGACATCCATCGTTTGCGAACGAGCATCTAGGTGCGAAACCGCATCCTGGTGGAGGCATCAGCATGTTTGGCGGGAAACCAGTGATTGGTGTGAGGCGCTCAGCGCCCTCATGCGGAAGCGATGCCAACAAGCCGCGTGTGTATGGATGACTTGGATGATCGAACAATGAATCAACGCCTCCCTTTTCCACATTGCGTCCTGCGTACATCACATTGACCCGGTCAGCGACGCGCGCGATAACACCGAGATCGTGCGTGATCAGCACAACGGCAGTACCGAATGTTTTCTGAACACGCTCTATGACTTCCAAAATTTGGGCTTGCACCGTCACGTCCAATGCGGTTGTGGGCTCATCAGCAATCAGAACCTTTGGATTATTGGCAATCGCAATCGCAATCACGACTCGTTGGCGCATTCCGCCAGAGAATTCGTGTGGGTACTGGTGGGCGCGCTCCGCCGCTTGAGGAATACCGACAATATCCAGTAACTCAACTGCACGCTTGGCTGCATCTTTGTCACTCAATTGACTCTGGTGGGCCTGAAGCATCTCTACGATCTGGTCGCCAACTCGATGGACAGGATTCAGTGCGGACAAAGGATCTTGAAAAATCATGGACATCAATCCACCACGCATGTTTCGCAGAACTTTATTTGGTGCACCGATCATCTCCTGACCATTGAGCATGACCGAACC
>CAINTF010000003.1 GCA_903853285.1 uncultured Acidimicrobium sp.
ATCCTGGCATTGGCTGGGTTCCGATAAAAAAGAAATGTTGATAGTGCCAAATCAGAATTGCCAGCGAACTCACACCGCGAAGCAAGTTGGTGGCGTGGCGGAACCCAGTAATTTGCTGATCCGACATTGGCTGCAACTCTAGGTGGTGTAGTCGGCGTTGATGCGTACATAGCCATCGGTGAGATCGCATCCCCACACCGTGGCATCACTTGTGCCGGTACCCAGGCTCACATGTATGAGCACATCTTTGCCGCGCATGTATTGACTTAAATTTTCGAGCCCATTCGCGTCGACTTGAGTGGGGTACACCTCTTGAGGACCAAAGCGAATCACAACGCTGTCCTGGTCGATGTCGGTGTACTGGGTGCATTTGCCAATTGCCATTGCTACACGACCCCAGTTTGGATCTGCACCGTGCACCGCAGTTTTGACAAGTGGTGAGTTGACAATGGCTTTTGCCACAGTTTTGGCTTGGTCACGATCCTTTGCTCCATCAACGTGTACTTCGATGAGTTTTTCTGCGCCTTCGCCGTCGCGTGCAACTTGCTTGGTGAGTGAAAGGGCAACTTCGTGAAGCGCTGCTTGAAACGCATCAATCTTTACGGCTCCAGCCTTGCCACTAGCCAGCACAAGTGCTGTGTCGCTCGTAGAGGTGTCGGTATCTATTGAAACGCAATTAAACGTATGGTCGATGACTTTGCGAAATACTTGGTCGAGATCGGCCGGTGCGATGAGTGCGTCAGTGAAGATCATGGTGATCAGGGTCGCCATGTTTGGCTCAATCATGCCAACACCCTTTGCAACACCAACAACTCGTGCGCTCGAGCCACTGATCGTGGCTTCTGCAACTTTGTGCACGGTGTCTGTCGTCATGATTCCGTTTGCAACTGCTTCGGCGGAAGTGGCGGTCAATTGTTTTGGGATTGATTTCAATCCGCTTCGGACTTGGGTCATTGGGTATTGGCGACCGATAACCCCCGTAGAAGCAACGAGCACATCGGTTGGATCACAAGCAAATGCTGTTGCGACACCACCAACAATTTCTCGTGCATTGTTCAAGCCCTCAGCACCAGTTGCGACATTGGCATTTTTGGAAATCACGACTACAGCGCGAGCCGAAAGGTTGGCAATGTGCTCGCGACTTACCAGAACGCTTGGGCCAGCAAATCGACTTTGTGTAAAGACACCTGCAGCAGCGCATGTTGCGTCGGCCACGACAAGTGTGAAGTCATCTGTTGAATCTTTGATGCCGATGTTGGCAACATACGAATGAAAACCAAGTGGGAGATGGACTGTCATGACTGCAATTCTTTCTCTCTTACCCAGCTACTTGCTTGCAAAATGCTTTTCAAGATTTTCGAGAGTTTTGATGATTGATTTTTCGTTTTTAGGAATTGATTGAAGAACATATAAAACGATTTTCGCACGCATCTTCGCGTAGTCGAATTGCTCGGTCACTTTTGTGCCCCCTGCAACCGGCTCAAGTATGTAGCGCCATACGTGGTGACCTTGGTGTCGCCATGCAATCTGTCTCCCTTCAACAAACTCGACAACTTCATTTTCGATTTTGTAGGACGGACCCATTTTCATGCTCATCCCAAACTTTGCGCCGAGAGACAAACGGGTTGGTGCCGAGATATTTGCGGCTTTGACGGTTCCCGATCCATCGAATGCACTGTGGTTGCGCGGATCTGCAAGTAGTTCGAATATTTGTTCGGGTGTCGCTGGAATTACTCGATCAACGCTGACGATCTGATTTTTTCTGTCAATAGCCATGAGATCAATCTAGGCGAGCGAACGGACCACAGCCTCGCCACATCGCCGACCCGAATATAGGGCGCCTTGTATTGAGCCAGTGTCGCGGTGATCGCCGCACACGAAGCGGCCGTCACCAAGAGATACACGCTGCTTAGGTGAAAACGGCGCCGATTGCACTGGGCCACCGTGGCTGATCGCGTACGTACGCAAATGTTTCCAAGAATCGACTTGTGGTCCCCACCATTCACGAAGTTGTTTTCGTGCAATTTGCTCGAGATCACCTGAAATTACGCCTGGTAGCGCTGCGGCAATGAGGTGCTTGCCCGGTGGGGCATACGAAGGGGCGACGTTGCTAATGAGTGCGACATTGAGCACGGGGCCTTTTCCGGAACCATCGAGAATGACGTACTTTTTATCGTTCGGCGGTGTGTCGGCAGAAAAGTAAACGCAACCGGCTGTGCGTGAATTCACGGCTGGCAAACTCAGCAGGGTTGAAGCAGTTGGTCCATCGGTAGCAACTACAACTGCTCGTGCGGTAATGCGGTCACCAGTTCGCAATATCACCGTGGAACCGTCGAGTGACTCAACAGGTGTATTGAGACGCACGGTGTTTTGTGTGAGTAGCGAAGCAAGTTGTTCGGGGAGTGCTTGCATGCCGCGAGATGGCAACACACTTTGACCTTCACTCAGTGAACGAAAAATGATGTCAAACATGCGTCGCGAGGTGGCCAATTGCGGATCGAGTTGGACGCCGCCAAATAGTGGCTTAAAAAATGTCTCGATCATGCGGCGCGAAAAACCTGCGCTGCGAAGTGCATCAAGAGTCGACATGTCGTTGTTGCGCAATAAATTTGGAGCCGAACCGCGAAGCACGCGCAGTCGCAAAAAAACGATGCGCATTTTGTCAATCAAAGAACCAATTGGTGCAAAAGTCGTAGCAAACAGCGTTGAAGGCTTACGAAAAGGATCTGAGACCACGTGGCCTTTTCCAGGACCACCATTTTTTGATTGCATCCAAACAAGTGCACCAGGGTCAAACGCTTGCAAGTCGAGCGCATTCATGTCGACTTGCGTGGCGAGCTCTGGATAGGCAGTGAGCAAAACCTGAAAACCTCGGTCGAGTAAAAATCCGTCCACGTTGTCGGTGCGTACGCGCCCGCCAACGGCATCAGATGATTCCAAGACCACAACGCTCAATCCACTTTGTTGAATCTGTCGTGCGGCCGCAAGCCCCGATAGGCCAGCGCCTATTACGACCACATCAACTTGTGTGGGGAGCGTCATATTTTTTGACTTTTTGACTTTTTGACTTTTTGACTATTTGTTGAGCAATGCGCGCAGCGCTACTTCAAGCGTTGGATGCACGAACTGGTAACCGCTGGCATTGAGTGCTGCAGGGAGAACTCGTTGTCCAGTGAAGAGCAAAGCATCAGCAAGCTCTCCACCAAGTATTGCTTTTGGTGCAAATGGCGGAATCGGAAGAAAAGCAGGGCGCTTGACTACTCGTGCGAGTGTGCTGGTGAACTCTGCGTTAGTAACAGGATTTGGCGCTGTCAGGTTGACTGCACCACTCACGTTGGTAGTCAACAGATGTTCAATCGCGCCAACCTCATCATCAATCGAGATCCAACTTTGCCACTGCTTGCCATTACCAAATTTGCCGCCGAGTCCAAGTTGGAAGAGTGGCAACTGCTTTTTGAGAGCACCACCTTTAGTGGTGAGCACAATGCCTGTGCGCAACAACACAGTGCGGATACCGGCATCGGACGCAGGTTTGGCTGCGTGTTCCCATTGTTTGCATACATCGGCAAGAAAACTTGTGCCGTCTGTGCTGACTTCGTTCAGTTGCTCGTCGCCGCGAGGACCGTAGATGCCAATTGCCGAACCAGACAAGAACACTGATGGCTTGCGATTCATGTTGGCAATGGTGGTTGCAATCAAATTTGTGGTGATTGTGCGACTTTCCAAAATTTCACGCTTGTAGGACGTTGTCCATCGCTTGTCACCGATGCCAGCACCCGAAAGATGGATGACAGCGTCAGCACCTTCGAGGGCAGATGCACTGAGCACGCCGGCCTTCGGATCCCACATGACTTCGCCTGTGCCGGCTGCACGACGAACAAGGCGCACGACATCATGGCCGTGATGCTGTAGCTGCTCAACCAGTCTTTTTCCGATGAGTCCGCTGGCTCCTGAGATAACAATTTTCATAATGTCAGGCTAGGCAAGAAATTAAGGAATGACGATAGGTACCGATGTGACAACTGTGTTTGGTCTGAACAACAAACGGGCCTTAATGGCAAGCGCCGATTGGTTATGGAGCCACTGTGATCTGACGCTGGTCACGAATTCTGGAATGACGACCGTAATCAGGTCGTCGTCGTACTCTTCGTCAAGTTCATTGATCCGGTTAAGGATCGGTTCGGTGAGGTCACGATATTCGGAAGTAATTGTCTGAAGTTCGACGTCAGCCAAGTTGAACTTGATCCAAGCCTCATCAATTTTTTGTCGGTCTTCTGCAGTCTCCACTACCGAGATCGCAATCAATCTGTCAGGGCGCAGGCTTTGCGCATAACGCACTGCTTGCATCGTCCCTTGATTGACTGAACCGACCAGCACGATGACAAAGTGCGTGTGGAAAGGAGCAACGTAATCGTCGCCTGGAAGCAAAAATGATCGGACGCGTGTGTAGTGACGGTGAATACCTTTAAACCCAATCATCATGATTGGAATCAAGATCGCAGGAATCCATGCACCAACAGTAAATTTCACCACAACGAAAATGCCGGCGACAAAAAATGTTGTAACTGATCCAACCGCGTTTACCGCCATGTGGGCTTTCCACTTGGCTTCACGATGCTTGAAGTGGTGGACAACCATTCCTGCTTGGCTCAATGTGAAACCTGTGAAAACTCCAACCGCATACAAGGGAATCAACGCGCTGATTTGTCCTTTGAATGCGACCAGCAATCCGATTGAAGCCAAGCTGAGGAAGATCACACCATTTGAAAAAACTAAACGATCTCCTCGATTAGAAAACTGTCGCGGCAGGTAATTGTCTTTGGCGATGAGCGAAGACAATCTTGGAAAGTCTGCGTAAGACGTATTTGCTGCCAAAATCAAAATCGCAAACGTTGCAAACTGTGTGATGAAAAAGAAGATATTTCGTCCACCGTAAACTTGCTCAGCCAACTGAGCGAGCACCGTGTTTGGAATGATGCCCTCATGGTCTTTCACCGGTTGAAGATGTTGGGCCAAAATGCTGAGTCCAAAGAAGCAGGATCCGAGAATAACTGCCATCCAAATGAGTGTTGTGCTCGCATTGCGTGACTCTGGTTTTTTAAATGCTGGAACTCCATTGGAAACAGCTTCAACACCTGTGAGTGCAACCGCACCAGACGAAAATGCTTTGAGGAAATAGAACACAGTGACGGAACCCTGCATCTCTAAAAGATGCTGAGCTTCGCCGGTGTGTTCGATTGGAGGAAGATGTTGAACAAAGACCCTGTAGAGGCCAACCACGATTAGCGAAATCAAGGAAAGCACATAGAGGTATGTCGGTGGGGCAAACAAAGCGCCGGATTCTTTAAGTCCTCGCAAGTTTGCGACCATCATCAACAGCACAAAGCCGATACAGATTTGTACACGATGAGGGGCAAGACCGTTGAATGCTGAGATAATTGCCGCGACTCCACCTGCTACAGAAACGCAAACAGTCAAGACATAGTCAATGAGCAGCGACGCACCGGCAACGAGACCGGGGTATTCGCCAAGATTCTCTTTTGAAACTATGTATGAGCCGCCGCCATTTGGGTAAGCAAAAATAGTTTGTCGATAACTGATCACCACGATTGTCAGAAGCGCAATGACAATGAGTGAAATAGGCACAAGCATTGAGTAAGCCGCCATGCCAACCGCGCCGAGTGACAAAAAGACAATCAGGATTTCTTCGGTTGCGTACGCGGTTGAGGAAATTGCATCACTTGCAAAAACCGGGAGAGCAATCTTTTTGCTCAGTCGTTGGTGGGCGTCTTCGGATGTGGGGATCGGTTTGCCGATGAGGAACCGCTTAACCGCACTGGATTTAGTTGATGTAGCCATAAGCGATATGAAGCCTGCCACACTGAAGCCACCTAGGGCGAGTAATTCGCCTACGCTGTTTGTTTGTCAAGGTAACTAGGAGACCGAAGTGCATGTAGTCATAGTTGGGTGCGGACGAGTTGGATCGACGTTAGGTCGAGAGCTCACCGCCGCTGGTCACACCGTGGCCGTTATCGATCGTAAGCCAGAAGCATTTTCAAGGCTTGGTGAATCATTTACTGGACAGAAAATTACTGGAATTGGTTTTGATCGTGAAGTGCTCATTGAAGCTGGAATTGAAAAGGCTGGCGCGCTTGCGTCAGTTACTAACGGCGACAACTCCAATATCTTGATAGCTCGTGTTGCGCGAGAAGAGTTTGGAATTGAACGAGTAGTTGCTCGTATTTATGATCCGAAGCGTGCAGAAATTTATGAACGGCTTGGTATCGCAACCGTTGCGACAGTCAAGTGGACTTCGGAGCGCATCTTGCGCCGAATATTGCCGGAGCTACCAGCCGTTGAATGGACAGACCCAAGCGCCTCAATCGTGCTTGTGGAACGCGAGATGCCGAAACACTTAATAGGGCAGCGAGTCACATCTATTGAAACTGCGACGGCGCGAGTTGTATCTGTGCGCAGGCTCGGTTCGGCAATGATTCCAAATGAAGACACGATCATTCAAGAAGGCGATGTCGTCTATGTTGCAGCAGAGATCGCTGCGCTGAGCCAATTTGATACAGGACTTGCATCGACCCAAAACGGAAAGGGTCACTGAACATGAAAGTAGTCATTGCTGGTGGTGGAAGTGTTGGCAGATTTACCGCACAACAACTTGTCGAATCTGGTCACGAAGTGACGATCATCGAAAGCGATCGAGCAGTTGTGCGTGAGTATGGACAATCAAGTACAACAACTGGTGTTAAGTGGCATCAAGGTGATGCGTGTGATGTGACAGTACTTGCTGCGGCGGGAGTAACTCTTGCCGATGTTGTTGCTTCGGTTACTGGCGATGATGAAGACAATCTTGTTGTCTCGCTATTAGCAAAGCAAGAATTTGGTGTGCCACGAGTAGTTGCTCGCGTGAACAATCCGAATAACTATTGGATGTTTAATGACATGTGGGGAGTAGACGTTTCGGTGTCGACACCACATCTCATAACGAGCCTTGTGCAGGAAGCAGTAACTGTTGGAGCATTCGTGCGTCTTATGCAGCTGAAGGGTGGCAAGGCTGAACTGGTTGAGGTGACTCTTTCCGAGACTTCGCCAGCCAGAGATAAAGCATTGTCAGAGCTTCAGTTTCCCCGCAGTGCAACAGTTGTTGCCATTGTGCGCGATGAGCGAGTAATGGTGCCCGATAAGGCAACAGTCTTGCGCGTTGGAGATGAAGTGATGGCGCTGATTTCGGAAGACGCCGAAGCTGCAGTGCAAAAAATATTGGTTGGCTGATCAGCCAAGAGAAATTCTCTTTATTCTGCTCCGTGAGGGAGCAGCGTGTAGGCAGGGTTTAAAAATACGGTGTTATTGCGTTCGCGATATGCAACACCTTCAACTGCAAGACATCCGCCATGCTCAATTCCGGCAATGTGGCGGCGTCCGCTAAATATGACGGTTACCTGACCCGTTCCATCGTTGATAACGATTTCCATAGATGGGATTCCGGACCTTGGTTTCATGGTCATGCGTTTCACTTCGCCGCAGACCTTCACTTTTGTTCGAACAGCGACTTCTCCGAGAGGAGTCAAGTTCAGTGCGGCAAATTTGTCAACTAAACGCTCAGCATCTAATTCTCGAATACCTTTGTTGGCGGACTTCACGATGTTTTTTAGACCCATCAGGATCCCCCTAACTTATTGAGCATCTTTGACAACGTTACTTCGTCCATCGCACCCAAATTTGTTTCGGATGTTCCGTCTTGTCGGATAAACACCCAAGCGGGTTGATAGGCGACATCAAACTGTGCAAAAACCAATCCGTCATTGTCTTTGATATTTGCAAATGTGAGTTGGTGCTTGGTGACGAACTCTTGCATTGATAATTCTGATCCATTCCAGGCAACACCGATGATGCGTACTTTGCCAGCGAGTTGTGTGCTTGCCACCTCGACCGAGGGTGCTTCATAGTTACATGTAGTTCAACCTGGGGCCCAGAACCACAGTGCAACGGGGGACTTCTGTAATTCGGATTGCAAATTGATTTCACCACCACCAACGAGAGTTGCATCGAAATCGGTGGTTGATTCAGATTGCGATGGGCTCATCGATTCGGCTGTCTGGGTGGATGTATCGGCTCCACATGAAACCGAAGCAATCGCAAAAATTCCTACGAAAAGTGCTGTGCTCAATGTGCGCATGTGACTGATAGTACTCAAACGAATATCAGAGTATTGATCTAGGCTTGCTGGTGTATGAGCACTCGCAAATTGATTCTGTGGGCTTTACTATGTGGCGTATTAATCTTGGCTGCAGGAACGGCCAAGTTATTTCAGACCTCACAAAAACCGGTAGAAGTGCAGTTGCTTGCGTTGGGCGATTCGGTGACACTTGGTGATATGACCGTAAGTGTGACGGCATTGCGTGACACTGCAGATCGAACGTTGGTGGATGTGACCATGGTTGGGGTCGCTGAAGCTCAAGCGATGGACGGATGGAAGATGCTTTCTTCGGGCGAAGTGTCTGACCCAGTGATGCTCCCAGTTGGCGCTGGCACTGAATGCACACTCACAAAACTCGCCGAAACGCTTACGTGTACCATCGCATTCCCTGTGTCTGAAGGCACGCGTACCGTTGCCTATATTCGCGCTGGAGAGCAACGACAATGGGCGACTGCGCCTTGATGCTTAAGCGTTATCGTTGTTGGTGACGATTTGTTGGAGGTGGTGAGTACGGCTGAGCAATTTGATCTCGTGGTCATTGGTGGTGGCCCTGGCGGTTATGCCGCTGCGTTTTATGGTGCTTCGGCAGGCCTCAACGTTGCTTTGATCGAGCGCGACACAATTGGCGGAACATGTTTGAACCGCGGATGTATTCCGGCTAAAGCATTTCTAGAGACTGCAGCAGTGAACAGGCACGTAACTCACGCCGCAGATTTTGGAATAAATGCCACTGCGACTGGTATTGATTTTGCTGTTGCGCAAAAGCGCAAACAAACAATTGTGAACACGCTCGTTAAGGGACTTACCGGGCTCACTAAATCAAAAAAAGTTACTTACATTCTTGGCACTGGTTCGCTTGGCGTCAACCGCACGGTGACGGTGCAACTTTCGGCTGGTGGTACTCAAGAATTGCAAGGTCGCAACATAGTGTTAGCAGCCGGTTCAGTGCCGCGAACGATCCCTGGTTTTAGCGCTGGTGGACCAATCATGACATCAGACGAAGTGCTGATGCTTGACAAAATTCCGGCTCGCATTGCCGTCATTGGTGGCGGTGCAATTGGTTGTGAGTTCGCATCCACATTTGCCGACCTTGGATCAACAGTGACGATTCTTGAGGGTCTTCCAAAAATCCTTCCTGGCCTCGACCCAGATGTCGCAGCTGTTGTTGTAAAGAGTTTTAAAAAGAAAAACATTGATATTCGTACTGGTGTCAAAGTAAATGGTCATGAACCAACGGCAAATGGTGGCACCACTGTGTTGTTCGGTGAGGGCGAGCGACTCGATGTCGATGCTGTGATCGTGTCGGTCGGACGCAAACCGTTTACTGATCACCTTGGTCTAACCGGTACAGCAGTGAAAGTTACTGATCGAGGATTTGTCGACGTTGATGGTTTTTGCTTGACAAGCGAGCCAGGCGTCTATGCGGTTGGCGACCTCATCAACACTCCGCAACTCGCACACGTTGCGTATGCCGAAGCGATCGTTGCAATTAAACACATGCGAGGTTGGTATTACCAATATCTATGGTGAGGAGCATGGTTCTATTTTACCGCTTCTATGATTTCCGCGACCATATCATAACGATGGAATTGCGGCATGATGTAAACTCCGCTTGCCCAGGATTTTATATTTTGAATCAATTCAACTGCGAGTTCCACACCGATTTTTGCTCCACGCTCCGAGTCTCCCGCCGACTCAATTTTTATGCGCGCTTCTTCCGGGATGAATATCCCTGGAACTTCATGATGCAAAAAGCTCGCGTGTTTGGCGCTCACCAAAGGCAGAATGCCCGCAAAAATCGGTTTATCCAGTTTGCCATATTTTACTTCGTAGGCTTCAAGCAATTTCGGACCATCGTCAACATGATAGGTCGGCTGTGTCAGAAAA
>CAINTF010000004.1 GCA_903853285.1 uncultured Acidimicrobium sp.
GCGTCGATTACGCGAAGCAAACATCTCTGAAATCACCATGCCTACTTCATCGTTAAATTCGAGCTCAACGCCCATGATTTCGGCAATCGCTTCGCGCGTAATGTCGTCGTGTGTTGGCCCAAGACCTCCACAAATAATGACTGCGTCAGCGTCGGCAAGAGTGGAGCGAATTGCTTTCACCATGCGCTCAAGATTGTCGCCCACTTTGACCTGCAAGCACGAGTCAATACCGGCAGCAGACAATTGCTCACCTAGCCAGGCCGAGTTGGTATCGACTATCTGCCCCAGCAACAATTCAGTGCCAATAGCAACAACATCACAACGCATTGCTTAGGCCTGCTTGCGTGCTTTAAGCGCAACGGCACCATATTGAACGCCGCTATACAACGTAAGCGCAGTGGCTATGCCAAGCGAGCCTTTTGCTAGGTAGTTGTAATCGGCTGCACTCCATGGCAACACTGCGAAACCAACTGATACCTGCTGCGCAAATGTCTTAAATTTTGCTGCTTTACTTGCAGGCACACTGACACCTTTGGCGCCAGCAAAGACGCGATACAAACTGATTGCAATTTCGCGCGCCGCGATCAGTCCAACAAGCCAAGGACTAAACATGCCACGGCTCACCAAGATAAACATTGAACCAAGCACGCAAACTTTGTCGGCCAATGGATCAAGAAATGCCCCGCTGCGCGTAGTGCCGTGCTTGCGCGCAAGTTGTCCGTCAATCAAATCGCTCAGACACAATAAAAACCACAACCCCGTTGCAACCCAAGAGCCAACGTTGTCTGCGGGAATGATTGCAAACATCAACGGCGAAATAAGCAAGCGGCCGACCGTTACGGCATTAGCCCAGGTGCGAATAGCGCTTGGGTCAACAGGCATGATCAAAAATCTCCTTGCTCATCGTCACTATCTTCCACCGAGCTTCCCTCGGCGACCAAATCCGGTCCCATTGCGTCAATAATCACGACATTGGCAAACTCTCCAACTGGCAAATCACGACTCACATGCACAATGCCATCGATTGAAGGTGCTTCCCAGTGCGTGCGACCAATGCCCACTTCGTCGACAAGCACCTCGACTGTGCGACCAATGAGCGCGTCTCGTCGAACTGCCGTGATGTTGTCTTGCATCTCGCGCAATTCGGCAATTCGCTCATTCATGAGTTCGGTTGGCACGTGATCAGGCAACGTCATTGCGTGGGTGCCTTCTTCAGGACTGAAGGTAAAGAATCCGCACCAGTCCAGCTGCGCATCTTCCACAAACTGCAACAACTGATCGTGATCTTCTTCGGTCTCGCCCGGATACCCAACGATGAAGTTGCTTCGAAAAGCTGCATCCGGAGACAGCGCGCGAATGTCGTTGATGCGCTTGAGGAATCGCTCGCCATCGCCCCACCTGCGCATGCGACGCAAGTGAGTCTTGCTCACATGCTGCAGTGACAAGTCAAAATATGGCACCCCGGTATCGAGGATTGCGGCAATCAATTCGTCACTCAAATCACTCGGGTAGAGATAGAGCAATCGAGTGCGCTTCACTTTGGCAGCAACCGCACGCACGAGCGGAACAATCGAACCAGCGCCAAGCTCACTCGGGCGATCTTTGCCGTAACTTGCAAGATCTTGAGCGATCAACACGATCTCTTTTGCACCAAGTTCATCTACTTCATGCAAGATCTGAGAAATATCGCGACTGCGTTGCGGACCTCTGAAACTCGGGATCGCACAGAAACCACAATTACGATCGCAGCCCTCAGCAATTTTTACGTAAGCCCATGGAGCGGTGCTCTTTGGTCGTGGCAAATTGAGAAGGTCAAATGACGGAATTGGCGCAGCCGATATCGAAATTGGTTTGCGACCCATCTGCACGGGCACACCAAAACCAGCAACCTGATCCACTTCGGGCAATGCCTCTGCGAGTTCTGCGCCGTAGCGCTCGGCCATACAGCCAGTAACGACGAGCCTTGCACCGTCTTTGCGCTGAGCACCAAGGGCAAGCACCGTGTCGATACTTTCTTTGCGCGCATCTTCAATAAATGCGCACGTATTAACAACTACCAAGTCAGCAAGTGAAGGATCGTTGGTCGCAATCAAGCCATCCGCGAGCAACGTTCCGACAATTTTGTCTGAGTCAACATCGTTCTTTGGACAACCAAGCGTCTCGACATAAAAACGTTGCTGCACAACATTCAATCCTACCGCTCACCCGTTTAGTAATTGAGCTTGAGCCCCTTGTACGGCCACTGCATCGAGATCAAACGACCAGTGCCCGAAAGCGTGATGTACGCAGTCTTATTGTCTGGTCCGCCAAAGCAGATGTTGGTGGTGAGTGGGTCGCCAGTCAGAATCTGTTCAAGCACCACGCCATCTGGAGAGATCACGGTGATACCTGCTGTTTGCATGCCAATTGTCGCAACACATACGTTGCCGTCACCATCGACCGCAAGTGAATCAAACAGTTGCATCCCCGGCAATCCACACAACAAGCAAGATGGATCAAATGACGAAAAAGGTGTTGTCTCCCCCGGTGCGGTAATCGTTACCTGAAACACACGACCCGTGTGCGTCTCCGCCCAGTACAACTTTGTGCCATCGGGAGACAAGCCAATTCCGTTTGGTGACTCTGTTGGAAAGATCACTTCCTTAATCATTGATCCATCAGTTTTCGCATAATAAATACCGGTGAAATCAGATGTGCGATGCCCTCGAATTCCGTGGTCGGTAAACCACATGCCACCCTGCTCGTCGAACACCAAGTCGTTTGGTCCGCGTAACTTGATGCCGTTGCACTCCGTATAGAGGTCGGTCACTTTGCCCGATGCAATGTCGACCCGTTGAATGCTTCCACCGATGTAATTATCCGGATTGAATGGACCAGGGAAAGTCAGCCCAAGTAAATCAACTTCCGAAAAAGAACCGCCGTTGTTGCACAAATAGATTGCACCATCAGGGCCGATAGCAATTCCATTAGGACCTCCAGGAGTATCAGCAATTTTTTGCTTACTTCCATCCGGCAACACTCGTGTAATCACTTTGCCAAACATCTCAACCACAATCACGCTGCCATCAGGCATTGCGATTGGACCTTCAGGGAAACGGAGTCCGGATGCAATTTCGGTAAATTCGGTCATGCCGAAACCTTAGGTCGGCACGGTGTTCGCTGCATCAGCGGAGAAACTACTAACTAGCTTGTTGCAGCTGTTCGAGTTCTTCTAGCGTCATCAACACTTCACGAGGCTTTGAGCCATCGCTTGGTCCTACGATACCGCGGCTTTCGAGTAGATCCATGATGCGACCAGCTCGTGCAAAGCCGATCTTCAGTTTGCGTTGCAACATCGAAGTCGATCCTTGACGAGTGCGCACAACCAAGTCCATTGCCTGACGCAACAATTCATCATCATCGCTATCGCCAGTCGTCCCGCCAAACAAATCTGCACCGCTGCCACCGCTCTTCTCACCGTCGACACC
>CAINTF010000005.1 GCA_903853285.1 uncultured Acidimicrobium sp.
GGTCGCTACGACACACTCGTCACTCTTGGTGCAGTCATCCGCGGCGAAACCGCGCACTTCGAATACGTTGCGGGCCCAGTTGCCGACTCGATTGCGCAGATTCAACTTGAGACAGGCATGCCAATTGGCTTCGCTGTGCTTACCGTTGAAAACGTAGAGCAGGCAGTTGAACGATCTGGTCCTGGCGCTGGCAATAAGGGCGAAGAGGCCGCAATCGGAGCCATCGAAATGGCCAATGTCTTAAAGGCGCTGCGCTAAACATTTTTTGCACATACGCGGCTAGTGCCGCACACATTGGTGCAACTCACAAGAACTCTCTTGTGAGTGAAAGGCGAACGTTATGGGCATTGTGCTCAGCATGCTCGTTGCGGTCACGAGCGTGTTGCCCGCCCAACTTCCCCTCGATACTCCCCCGGTTCCCGTGTTATCCAATGCTGATGCGGTACGCCACATCGAGTTTGATCTCGACATCGCCTCATTCGCGCGGCAACGTTTTTCAATGCGGCGTCAGTACCCCACTCTTGACTGGACGACCGATGGTTGCTCTGCGCCAATCGTGGGAAGCGAAGGAAGATCGTTCAACTTTCGATCGGCGTGCGACAGACATGACTTTGGCTATCGAAACTTCAAGGCACTCGGGCTTTTTGATACTTCGACTCGAACGCTGATCGACGAGCAGTTACACCGAGACATGAACACCTCGTGCGACTCTCAGCGCCGCACACTCAAGGTGCGGTGTATTGCATGGTCAGAAATCTTTTACACGATGGTTCGTGCAGCTGGCGGGCCGTGATTAATTGGCAAGGCCAATAGAGATGATCTGATACAGCATTCGCCCAGTGGCACCCCAGATCGTTTCGTCATCTAGATGAAAAAAGTGAAAACGAAATTGATTTGGTGGTTCACCCCACTGCTCTTCTGCATAGGTATCCGCTCGCACTAAGTCGACAACAGGCACTGTGAATACTCTGTCTACTTCGGCGTTGCGCGCATGCAATGAAGGTTTGTCTTTCAGAAGACCGATGATGGGCACAATATGGCTCTTACTGACATAAGTATTCAGTGGAGTGAGCTGGCCGATGATCTCTACATGCTTTGGATCGAGATCGATCTCTTCGTGTGCTTCGCGCAATGCAGCATCGAGCGCACTCTCACCGCCGTCTAAACGCCCACCAGGAAACGAGATCTCTCCTTTGTGATTGGTGAGATCTTGTGACCTGCGGGTGAACACCAACTCTGGGCCAGACTCGCCGTCAAACATCGGGATCAACACGGCAGATGCGCGCGCGTCTGGGGCGGGTGGCACGTGCTGCACCGTTGTCGAAAACTTCTTGATGCGTTCAATCAACATGTCGGTCGAGCGCAAAACCGAATGGTCAAGATTATTGAATGGGTTATTGGGCCGCACCCACACAGTCGTTGGGCGAGGAATTACTTGATCACCACCAGGTCGCATGGTGGCGTTGTTTATGCGGTTGGCTTCCAGCCAGTAGCAATGAGTTGCTTGAGCACTTCGTCAAGACCAGCAGTCTTCAAGTTGGCAAGGGTTTTTCCTGGCATCTCTTCGCCTTTTTCCCATGTTTGCCATGCGAGCAACATCTTGTCCATATCTGGCTGTGGTTGTTCAAAACTCATGTTGTAGAGCCTAACGATGGCGTCGCAGATTGAGACGTGGGGTGCGCTGTTCACGCGGTGGCTTCTTGGCAAAGTTGGTGCCCAACACAATGATGGCTTCGACCAGCCCAAGCGCGATGAGTGCAAGTCGTCCGATTGAGTCCAAATCGGCAATTGCTGCAGATACAAAACACATAATGATGATCAGCCAGTCGATGTATCGGTGCACACGCCGACTCACCCACTTAAACGCACTGACGCCACCGTCTGCAACTGCAGCATTAACGAGCAACGCAATACCAAGGGCGATGGGCACTGCAGGCGATTGCGACTGGGCCGACATCATGATCAGACCGCCAGCAATGCCGTACTCAACAAGTTGATGAAGCCAGAATCCTCTTCCCTGCGCAGCCATGAATGATGACTCTAGTTGTTGGGGTGAAAATAAAAATGCCTCGGGTTTTCACCCGAGGCATTTTTGTAATTATGTAGAGCGTTTAGAAAATGATTTACATCATCCCCATGCCGCCGCCGGGCATGCCACCGCCTGCTGGTGCGCCGCCATTCTTTTCTGGCTTGTCAGCAACGAGGCACTCGGTCGTGATCACCAATGCTGCGATCGACGCTGCGTTTTGCAACGCTGCACGTGTCACCTTGGCTGGGTCGATGATGCCGGCCTTGACAAGGTCAACATATTCGCCAGTTGCGGCATTGAGTCCGATTGAACCCTTTTCTGATTCGACACGCTGGATGGCAACTGCGCCTTCCATGCCTGCGTTGTCAGCGATGTGACGAGCAGGTGCGGTGAGCGAGTCATACACGCTGCGTGCACCAGTTGCTTCGTCACCTGTGAGTGACTCGACAACTTTGAGCACTGCTGGGCGTGTGCGGATGAGAGCGGTGCCGCCACCGGCGACAACACCTTCTTCAATCGCTGCACGAGTTGCAGAAACAGCATCTTCGATGCGGTGCTTCTTTTCCTTGAGCTCGACTTCAGTTGCTGCACCGACTTTGATCACTGCAACACCGCCGGCCAACTTGGCCAAACGCTCTTGCAACTTCTCTTTGTCCCAATCGGAATCGGTGTTGTCGATTTCGGCTTTGATCTGATTGATACGTGCTGTTACGTCTGCTTTGTCGCCTGCACCGTCAACAATTGTTGTGTTGTCCTTGGTGATGATGACGCGCTTTGCACGGCCCAACAAGTCGAGGGTTACGTTCTCAAGCTTGAGACCGACTTCCTCGCTGATGACCTGACCACCCGTGAGGGAAGCCATGTCTTGCAACATTGCCTTACGACGATCGCCAAAGCCTGGGGCCTTGACTGCCGACGAATTGAATGTGCCACGGATCTTGTTGACAACGAGTGTTGCGAGTGCTTCACCCTCAACATCTTCGGCGATGATCACCATTGGGCGACCGGTCTTCATCACTGCTTCAAGCACTGGCAACATTGACTGAACTGTTGCAATCTTGCCCGCATTGAACAAGATGTATGCGTCTTCAAGCACTGCTTCTTGACGGTCTGCGTCGGTCACGAAGTATGGCGACAAGTAACCCTTGTCGAACTGCATACCTTCGGTGAACTCGAGCTCGGTGCCAAACGTGTTGGACTCTTCAACGGTGACAACACCGTCTTTGCCAACTTTGTCGATTGCATCGGCGATGACTTTGCCGATTGAAGCGTCAGCCGCAGAGATCGTTGCAACGCTGGCGATGTCGCCCTTGTCGTCAACTTCTTTTGACTGGCTCTTGATCGACTCGACAGCGGCTGCAACAGCCTTTTCGATGCCGCGCTTCAAGCCCATTGGGTTGGCGCCAGCAGCGACGTTGCGCATGCCGTGTTGCACCATTGCTTGAGCAAGCACAGTTGCTGTTGTTGTTCCGTCACCGGCAACGTCGTTGGTCTTGGTTGCAACTTCTTTTACAAGCTGCGCACCCATGTTTTCGAATGGGTCTTCAAGTTCAACTTCTTTTGCAATCGAAACACCGTCATTGGTGATCGTTGGTGCACCGAACTTCTTGTCGAGAACGACGTTGCGACCTTTTGGTCCAAGCGTCACCTTGACAGCATCGGCGAGTTTGTTAACGCCGGCTTCAAGAGCACGACGTGCCTCTTCATTAAATTTGAGCTGCTTTGCCATAGTGAAATGAATCCTTTGGTGTGTGTTGAGGGGAAATTATTTGGAAACGACTGCGAGTACGTCGCGGCTGGTGAGGATCAAGAGATCGTCGCCCTTATGCGAAACTTCGGTGCCGCCGTACTTGCTGTAGAGAACTACGTCGCCGACTTTGATGTCGAGTGCGAAATGCTTGCCACTGTCGTCGCTCCAGCGGCCTGGGCCTACTGCGAGAACGGTTCCTTGCTGCGGCTTTTCCTGAGCTGTGTCAGGGATGACGAGACCGGAAGCGGTGCGCTCTTCGGCTTCGCTTGGCTTGACAACAATGCGGTCGTCTAGGGGCTTGAGGTTCATATCGTTTTGTCCTCCGTAGAGCATGAAACACGATGTCCCATGCGGTTGAAACTGGGTTTTTTACTTGCCACATAAGACTTGTGCTTGGTTAGCACTCGACCTATGCGAGTGCTAATGATACGGGCCTAGGCCTCGTTTTTCCAACCACAATCCACCTGCACCAGCAGGTCGGACAAGAGGTCGAGGGGCAGGCCAATCACAGTGGTCAGGCTGCCCTCCACGCGCGCCACGAGGGCTCCACCATCGCCCTGAACGGCATAGGAACCCGCTTTACCCATCGACTCCCCGGTCGCCAGGTACCACTCCATCTTCTCGGGGGTGATCTCGGCCATCGAAACCCCTGCCGAATCCAGGCCGTGGGCTTGGCTCAAAATCGTCCCGTCAGCAGCCAGGTGCACCACAGCAACGGCTGTGTGTACCTGGTGGGTGCGACCCGAAAGTTCATTCAGCATTGCTCGAGCATCATGCTCATCTGTTGGCTGTCCAAAAATTTTGCCGTCCAGATCAACAGTTGTATCGGCAGCAATGATGACTGCGGCATCGTTATATCGAGCTGCAACTGCACGCGACTTCGCCACGGCAAGACGTTGCACATGTGCAATCGGAGTTTCGTTTGCAAGTGGTGACTCGTCAATGTTTGGTGGGTCGATCGCGAACGCCACTGCCCCTTCGCCAAATTCGTGATCAAGTAGTTGTGTCAACAAGTCAACTCGGCGTGGCGACTTCGACGCGAGAACAATTTGTATTGGCAACTCCATAATCATCAACCGCCGCTGAGTTGCATCACATGACCGTCGTCAGGAA
>CAINTF010000006.1 GCA_903853285.1 uncultured Acidimicrobium sp.
CGTTGTGTAACCAACCGCGCATCAGAGGGAGCGGCATCTGTGCGCTCGAGAGATACAGCACCACAAACATGGTGAGCTGCATCACGGCGGCACCGCGCATGTCGCGAAATCTAAACGCAAGCCCTAAACCCCAGCCGAGCGAAATTGTCGAGACGCCAATAGCCGCAACGAGCAAGGTCAACAACCCGAGTAGACCACCTGTGAATCGAACACCCAACAGCATGCCCATTGGGATAACGAATGCGCACAAAATTGCAGCTCGTACCCACGCGGTGAGTAGTGGACCGATGATGAGTGAGCGACGCGGTGCTGGCGACATTAATAGTCGATCATAGAAACGAGTCTCGATGTCGCGGATTGTTGAGAAGCCAAGGCCAATGCCGCTAAATGCAGCACCAAAACAAATTCCGAGTGGCATAAACCAGTTGACCGAGCGATCGGTAGGGAATCCCGGCAGTCTGGTGATTGCGGCAAATGTTCCCGCAAATGCAATCATCGTGAATACTGGCATCGCCATCGCTGGAAAGAACGCCGAAGGTAGGCGTCGAATGTTTCGAATGCCTCGAAATGCCAAACCGCGGGCGCTGCGCATAGTTGTCGGTTTTGCAACTGATGAGGTGACTGGTGCAGTTGTCAATTGTGTACTCATAAAGCAGCCAACTTTCGGCGTAGTTCTTTTAATGCGAACAAAATTGCGGCTAAGCAAAGCAGGGCAGGAACAAGGAGTGATCGAACCACTGCAGAGAAAGAAAACCCATCGAGAACGAGAGAGCGCAAACCTTCAACGAGGTACGAAATTGGGTTGATGTCGGCGATTCGTTTGTATGCGCCGCTCATTGTCTCGCGTGGGAAGAATGCGCTCGAGAAAAACAGCAAAACAAACAGCAAGGGAAATGCTCCCTGTACTGCTTCGGCCGAACCAGTACGAATAGCAACCGACGACATGATGGCACCAATAGCGAGTGAAACGATTCCGCCCGACAACACCATCACTAGAGCTCCAGGAATTCCAGCAGAGATTGGTGCATGAAATGGTACGAGTACGGCAAGGAAGAATGCTGATTGGAAGAACCCGAAAAGCGCACTACCGGCAAGGCGTCCGAGCAAAATACCTGTGCGAGTTGTTGGTGCAAGTAGCAAACGATCAAAGAAACCAATTTCGATGTCGGTGGCTAGGGCTGCAGCACCTGTTACCGAACCGAACAACACACCTTGAACGATTGTGGACGCAAGTGTGAATTGCATAAACGACTCAACTTTTGGGAATCCAGGAATTGAGGTTGTCTTGCTGAAACTTGATGCGCTGAGTACCGCAAAAAATATGGGGAAAAACATGCTCGGCGCAATGAGTGCAGGTTGGCGTGCGATCTCGTAGGTGGAGCGCTTAGCCATAGCAATGGTTTGGCGAATTGAAAGTTGTCGGCTGCGCGCCGTTGTCTCAATTGCAACATCTGCTGTTGCGACGGTCATGCTTTAGCACCCTCGAGACGGTGGCCAGTTGCTTCTGCGAAGACGTCGTCAAGACTTGGCTCATTTATTTCGAGATGCTGAACTCGCACTGAAGCCTCGTCGAGTTTGCGCACAACGTCGGTAACAACATTGGCGCCACCGCGCAAGCCAACGCCAAGCGATCCCTCGGCTGTTGGGCGCATGTCGCCGAACGTTGCAAGTACGGCTTTGGCGCGCTCGGTTTGATCCGATGGAACGGTGATCAGGAGTGTTGGAAATCCGACGCCGGCTTTGAGATCTTGTGGTTTTCCTTCGCGCACGATTTTGCCTGCGTCAATAATGGCAATGCGATCTGCAAGTTGGTCCGCTTCTTCTAGATACTGCGTAGTCAACATAACGGTTGTGCCTTCGTTGTTCAGGCGACGTACTTCTTCCCACAACGACATGCGGCTCATCGGATCCAAACCAGTTGTTGGTTCATCGAGGAATAAAACAGTTGGTTGATGAATCAGGGCGAGTGCCAAGTCGAGTCGGCGACGCATTCCACCTGAGTATGTGCCAACACGACGATCTGCCGCAGCAGTGAGACCGACTCTTTCGAGCAACTCACTCGCACGATTTTTCATTTGAGCTTGTGGAATTCCGTACAGCACTGCTTGCAAGCGCAGCAATTCGGTACCAGTCATCAATGGGTCAATCGCTGCATCTTGTAGCGCAACACCAATGCGACGACGTACTTCGTCAGGGTGCTTCGCAACATCGAAACCTGCGACGGTTGCTGTTCCAGAAGTTGGGCGAAGCAGGGTGGTGAGCATGCGCACCGCAGTAGATTTTCCTGCACCGTTCGGTCCAAGAAATCCAAAGATCTCGCCAGTTTTTACTGTGATGTCGATGCCATCGACAGCTTTGACATCTCCGAAATATCGAACAAGGTTTTGGGCAACAATTGGGTCAGCATGTGAACTGGATAAGGAATTCATAGAACAATTTTACGACTGGTGTCGTTCACAAGCACTATCGGGATTGATTTAGTTGGCTGACTGAATTGCGCTCCACACTCGTTCTGGAGTGGCAGGCATGTCGATGTGACGCACGCCCATGTGGGTGAGTGCGTCTACAACGGCCGATTGCACTGCAGGAGTGGAGCCGATAGTGCCCGACTCGCCGATGCCTTTTGCGCCAAGTGGGTTGCGGGGCGTTGGTGTCTCCATGTGGATTACTTCGAAGCTCGGCAACTCTGCAGCCGAAATAAATGCGTAGTCGGCAAAATTGGAAGTAATCGGGTTGCCGTCTGCGTCGTAGCGAACCTCTTCCAATAGTGCTTGCGCAGCACCTTGGCCAATGCCACCATGGATTTGGCCATCCAAAATCAACGGGTTGATGACTCGGCCAGCATCGTCGCAAGCAACATGCTTGATCAAAGTGACTTTGCCAGTCTCGGTATCAACTTCAACAACCGATACGTGAGCACCAAACGGAAATGTTGCGCCGTTGGACACAAAGTTTGATTCTTGAATCAACCCACCATCAGCGGCAAGTGCAGACGAAATGTCGGCCCATGTTTTTGCCACTGCTGGAGTTCCTGCCACATGAAACGCAGCGGTGAACTTGTCGAACACCACGTCGTCTTCGTTGGCCTCGAGCAAACGAGCTGCATGTTTGCGTGCTTGCTCGACGAGTTCTTTTGAAGCCTGGTGCACTGCAGCACCACCTTGTTGTAATGAACGTGAGCCCATGGTGCCACCACCAGTTGGAACAGCATCGGTGTCACCCCAGACGACATCGATCATGTCCATTGCAATGCCGGTCTCGTCACTCGCCAACATTGACCACGAAGTTACGTGACCTTGTCCGTGCGGTGATGTGCCGGTGTACACAATTGCGCGACCGTTTGGAAGAATCTCAACCTTGCCGTATTCGCCCGATGAAGTTCCTGCTGTGATTTCTACATACACGCTGATACCTACGCCAAGTTGTTTGGTGCTGCCACTTGCGCGACGAGCAGCTTGGTCTTTGCGAAGTTGTGTGTAGTTGGATGCCTCAAGAACTTTGTCAAGCGCACCTTCAAAGTCACCTACGTCGTAGGTTTGTCCAATAGATGTAGTGAAAGGCTCGAGAAACTTCGGTATGAGGTTGATGCGTCGCACTTCGGCAGGATCTTTGCCAAGTTCGAGTGCGAACAAATCCATCGCACGCTCGATTGCTGCAGTTGCCTCTGGGCGTCCTGCGCCACGATACGCAACCATTGGTGTCGTGTTTGTAGCAACCGAAGTAGTGCGCACTTCAATCACGGGAATGTCGTAGACACCAGAAGCCATCGGGCGGGTCATGAACGGGGCAAGGATTGCGCCAACATCGACCCACGCACCCGAATCTTGCAGTGCGTGTAACTGGTATGCCTTTACTTTTCCTGCGCGAGTTCCACCAATGGTGATGTATTGAATTTGTCCACGTCCATGACCGAGGGCGACCATCGATTCGCTGCGAGTTTCTGTCCAACGAACTGGTTTGCCAACTTGCTTCGCAATTCGTCCCAACAAAAGATCTTCTGGATACGCATCAATCTTCGCTCCGAAACCACCGCCGACATCTGGAGTGATTACACGAACTTGCCCTGCTTCTAGTGCATTGATCTTCAGAATTGCATCGCGAGCGCCTTGTGCGTGTTGCGTTGACAGCCATTGCACTAAGCGACCGTTGTCCCATGCGGCTGCGGCACCACGTACTTCAAGCGGGCAAGGTGCTACACGCTGGTTTACGAACCGACCTTTTACAACAACTTCGCAATCTGCGAACAGTGCATCTCCCGTGTTGTCTGGCATGCCGATTGCTGTCGACTCAAATACAACGTTGCTTCCGACCTCTTCGTAAATAAGAGTTGATGAAGTCATCGCTTGCTCAACATCGACAAGAACTTCGAGTGCGTCATAGTCAACAATCACGCGTTCAGCAGCGTCTTCGCCCTGGTTTGCAAATTGGGTGAGCACAACAGCGAGTGGTTCGCCGACGTATCGAACTTTTCCGCTTGCGAGAAGCGTTCGCTTAGCCATGGGATTAAACGAGGCTTCAACGGGTTGTAGCCCAAGGTCTTGCGCGGTGTAAATAGCAACGACGCCTGACATCGTGAGGGCTTCGGAGACATCGATGCCTGTGATATTGGCGTGGGCAACGGTTGAGCGAACAAAGGTTGCATGAACTGCGCCGACCAACAACGGCTCGTCGCGCAAGTCGTCAACGTACACACCACCGGTTGTGAGAAATTTTGGGTCTTCTTTACGAAGAACTCGGTTACCTAAAATGCTTCCAGCCATTGCAGCTCCTCTGTGGGGAATAGCAACAAGGTTAGTGATTGAGAGGCATTACGGAACAAGTGGGTCAAGCGAAATCTTGCCCTTGGCGTCCTGCTGTGCTGCTTCAAGAGTCTTGACAAACATCATCGTCGAAACGATCGTGTATGGCCAGCGCTCGGGGAGCGTTGTCGAAAGTGCAGGGGTATCCATCATTGGAACTCGGCGCTCCGAAGGGTAGAGATAGCCAAGTTGCGTTCGAATGGCATCGCGCAATCCGGAAGGTGATTGCAGATAATTCACTTGGTCCTGCATATTCTCAACGATGTCTTCGTATGCGGCGTATTCCTGTTGCTTGGTATTCAGCACGCTGCGCTGACTCATCCAGGTGCGTACGGGTACAACGAACAGGGTTGTCGCAAGAGCAAATACCACGAGGACAGTAAGAGGAACCGCAAATGCGCGAACACCGCGATGGCGAACGAGATGCAGATCGGTACTTGACACCCCTCCATTGTGGCTGTTGATGAGCCCTAAATGGTGGAGTATGTGGTTAGCGACTTACGGCTTGTTTGCCGAGATATTTGGCGTTGCTGCCTAAGCGTTGTTCGATGCGGAGTAGCTGGTTGTATTTCGCGACTCTGTCGCTTCGAGCTGGCGCACCTGTTTTGATCTGGCCACAGTTTGTAGCAACTGCCAAGTCGGCGATTGTTGCATCTTCGGTTTCGCCACTGCGGTGGCTCATCACGCTTGTGTAGCGATTGTTGCGAGCGAGCGCAATGGTGTTGAGTGTTTCGGTAAGAGTGCCAATTTGGTTGACCTTGATGAGCACACTGTTGGCAACGTGCTCATCTATGCCGCGCTGCAATCGTTTTACATTGGTGACAAATAGATCATCACCCACGAGTTGCACGCGAGATCCAAGTGCCTTGGTGAGCGAAGACCATCCGGCCCAGTCGTCTTCGGCCATTCCATCTTCAATCGAAACGATCGGGTATTTGTTGACGAGCATTGTCCACCAGGCAACTAATTGTTCACTGGAGAAAATCTGACCTTCGCCAGCCAAGTGATAGTGACCGTCTTTATACAGTTCGCTCATTGCTGGATCGAGCGCAATAGCGATGTCGACGCCTGGCTTGAATCCTGCTGCTTCGATTGCGTCGACCAAAATTGCGATTGCGTCTTCGTTGCTTGCGAGGTTTGGTGCAAAGCCACCTTCGTCACCAACTGCTGTCGCAAGTTTGCGATCATGCAACAACGATTTCAGAGTGTGATACGTCTCGACGCCCCAGCGCAATCCTTCAGAAAAACTTGACGCACCAATTGGCATGACCATGAACTCTTGAAGGTCAACGTTGTTATCTGCGTGCACGCCGCCGTTGAGCACATTCATCATTGGCACAGGAAGAACGCATGCATCGTCGCCACCAATTGACTGGAACAGTGGCAGCTTTCGGTCTGCTGCGGATGCATGAGCAGTTGCCAGGCTCGCGCCAAGAATTGCATTGGCGCCAAGTCGAGATTTGTTTGGTGTTCCATCGAGTTCGCACAACGTATTGTCGATTGCCACTTGATCACTTGCGTCGCTACCAACCAGCGCGGTCTTGATTTCGCTATTGACGTTGGCAACTGCATTCAGCACGCCTTTGCCTTTGAAGCGAGTGCCTCCATCGCGAAGCTCTGTAGCCTCGTGCGCGCCAGTTGATGCGCCGGAAGGAACAATCGCTCGACCAGTTGCACCCGATGCAAGAGTGACGTCGACTTCAACTGTGGGGTTTCCGCGCGAATCTAGAACCTCACGCGCGGCAACGTGGCTGATCTTGCTCATTGAACGATCTTATTGTTTTTTGACTTCGTCCCACAATGCATCAAGTTGCTCAAGTGGAGCATTGGCAAGATCGATTTTGCGGGACAGTGCTAGTTGTTCGACCTGCTCAAAACGATGGCGAAATTTGTCACTTGCTCCGCGGAGAGCTTGCTCGGCATCATGGCCAAGGTGGCGCGACAGATTGACCACGCTAAACAGCAAGTCGCCCAACTCCATTCGCACCGTTTCTGGGTCGCTATTGAGTGCAACTGCTTGACGAATCTCTGCAGATTCTTCAACTATCTTTTCAAATGCTCCATCGGCATTTGGCCAGTCAAAACCAACATCTGCTGCTCGTTTTTGAATCTTTGTGGCGTATTGCAGCGAGGGCCCAGACTTGGCCACACCAGTAAATGTGGATGCAGTGCCATCAATTGATTTTTTCTCTGCGCGCTTTACTTCATCCCACGTTTGCACCACGTCGTTCGCACTGTTTGCCACAACGTCTCCAAATACATGTGGGTGTCGACGCACCAACTTGTCGTGTATTGAACGTGCAACATCGGCCATGCTGAAACGGCCCTGCTGTTC
>CAINTF010000007.1 GCA_903853285.1 uncultured Acidimicrobium sp.
GGTCTTGGTTGGGTCCTCGGAGCCGGCACGCTTGGTCGCGCCGTTATCGCCATCGTTGGAACCCGCGCATATGAAAAATATGGGGTCGATGTGCCTGCGCTCATCGGTTCAGGCTTCGGCGTACTTGCCGCTCTCTCAATCCTCACCTACAAAAAATTAGGTGGAGCGCACTAGCCCCGATACGCGTTAGTGATCGGCAGTCGTCGATCTTTGCCAAATGCTTTCAATGTCACTCTCACACCAGGGGCACCTTGACGCCGTTTGTATTCGCTCAAGTCAACAAGCCTGCTGATACGTCGTACAAGCACCTCGTCGTAACCAAGTGCAATGATCTCTGCAGCAGTGCGGTCTTGCTCTACATACAGCTCAAGAATTGCGTCAAGCACTTCGTATGGTGGTAACGACTGATCGTCCCGTTGATCTGGCCGCAACTCGGCAGAAGGTGGCTTCGTGATCACGACTTCAGGGATTACTTCGCGCGCATGTTTGCTATTTATATAACGACACAACTCATACACGCTTGTCTTGAGCAAGTCTTTAATGACTGCGTATCCACCAACCGAGTCGCCGTACAGAGTGAAATACCCAACGGCGAGCTCACTCTTATTGCCGGTCGTGAGCACCATCCACCCAAATTTGTTCGACAAGGCCATCAGTGTGGTGCCACGCACTCTGCTCTGCAGATTCTCTTCCGTTAAGTCTTGTGGTCGTCCAGCAAAACTCGCGGCGGTCATCTGCAGGTACGCCTCGAACGCTGGCTCAATCGAAATCGTTTGCATGTCAATGCCCAAGTTTTGTGCAAGCGTCGCAGCATCGGTGCGCGAACCTTCACTCGAATAACGAGATGGCATCGATACGCCGTGCACATGATTTGCGCCAAGCGCATCTACTGCAATTGCAGCAACTAGTGCAGAGTCAATGCCTCCCGACAACCCGATCACAACATCGGTAAAACCATTTTTGCGCACATAATCGCGCGTGCCCAATACGAGGGCCCCATAAATCTGTTCAATGTCGCTCGTTGGTTCAGCAATACTGCCCATCAACTCAACCTCACGCGGAGCAACGACTTGCAACAACTCTTGTACCTTTGCGCTTGGATCTCCGGCTGCTCGTGGCACAACAACATCGACGAACTGCACCTCTTCAACAAACTGTGCAGACTTCGCCAACAATGTTCCGCTTGCATCAAACAACATTGAGCCGCCATCAAAAACCAATTCGTCTTGACCGCACACTTGATTGACATAGGCGATGACGCATGTATTGTCACGTGCACGTTCGCTCACCATTTGTTGGCGCTCACCACTCTTGCCACGATGAAATGGTGATCCATTGATGTTGATGTTCAACACTGCACCAGCTCGTGCTTGTGTTGCCACTGGCCCATTTGGATCCCAAATGTCTTCGCAAATCGTCACACCCATCAACGCACCATTAATTCGAAACAACGGAAAATCTTTGCCAGCAGAAAAATAACGCTGCTCATCAAACACGCTGTAGTTCGGCAAAAGTTGCTTGTGATACACACCATGCACACGACCTTGCGCACAAATTGCAGCAGCGTTGAACAATTCGTCGCCAACTCTGTCCACAAACCCGACCACTGCGACACACGATGTAGTGGTGGCAGCAAATGTCTCCAGCGCCGCAATGTTGTCTGTCACGAAACCGCTCTTGAGCACCAAGTCCTCAGGCGGATACCCAGTGAGAACCAGTTCGGGAAATGCCAACACCTCACAGCCACGCTCGACTGCATCTGTATATATACGTGAAACCCTTGTGGCGTTTGAGGCAATGTCACCTACGGCAGGGTTGATCTGGGCCAACCCAATGCGCAGCGTTGCGTGAGTGAGGAGCGGTGCAGCCACGGTCTTCAGGCTAGAGGAGCAATCCGACTGGCGTATCTTCACACGCCGTTCACAATTGGGCAACGGGATAGAAACGGCGGTTTGCGAGAATAGATCCGTACCTGAGAGCAGAAAATGCATTTCTGCTCTCCCAACCGGAAGGACAAGCAATGCCATATCAGGCGGAATACATCTGGATCGACGGACATCAACCAACTCCGATGCTTCGATCAAAAACAAAGATCATTAAGAACGGCGTCAAAGTTGCACCAATCTGGGGCTTCGATGGTTCGTCAACTGAGCAAGCAACTGGTGATGCATCTGACTGCGTGTTGAGCCCAGTGTTCACATGCCCAGACCCATTGCGCGGTGGCAACAACATTTTGGTGCTGTGCGAAGTCTTGGTTGCAACAACCGGCAAGCCACACCCAACAAACACTCGTGCAACATGTGCAGCTGCTGCATCCAAGTATGCAAGCCACGGCATGATCTACGGCATCGAGCAGGAATACACCATGATGCGACTTGATGGTCGTCCATACGGATTCCCAGAAGCCGGTGGCGAACCTGCACCACAAGGTCCTTACTACTGCGGCGTTGGCGCTGGCCGAGTAATGGGTCGTGAAATTATTGAAGAGCACACATGGGCATGCATCGAAGCAGGTCTCATGATTGAAGGAACAAACGCTGAAGTAATGCCTGGTCAGTGGGAATTCCAAATTGGTGCAGCAGACGCACTCACCGTGAGCGACCACATGATCGTTGCTCGTTGGTTGCTCGATCGCATTGCAGAAGATCATGATGTGGTCATCTCGTATGCAGCCAAGCCACAAAAGGGTGACTGGAACGGAGCTGGTGCACACACCAACTTCTCGACAAAGGCAATGCGTGGAAGTTACGCAGCAATCGAAGCAGCTTGTGAAGCACTTGGAACTCGCGTCATGGAACACGTGAACAACTAC
>CAINTF010000008.1 GCA_903853285.1 uncultured Acidimicrobium sp.
AGATTGCAAATATTTTTTCGGATGAGTCTCGTTTTGCTCGATATCTCGAAATCGAATTGCTTGCAACAGAAGCACAGTCAAGTTTGGGAGTTGTACCAAGTGCGGAAGCGAAGGCATGTCGATCGCGAGCCCCAAAAGTAGACGCAGCATTTGTAGCCGCTGTTACAGAACGCGAAAAAGTAACCGACCATGATGTCGCTGCATTCGTTGATGTTGTTCAACAACGTATCGGCATGCCTGCTGGTGCCTGGATTCATCACGGCCTTACTTCAACTGATGTCGTTGACACCGCTTGGTGCTGGATGCTCAAAGATGCAAGTGATCTCACTATCTCAGCACTGAATGAATTGATTGCAGGGTTGGTGAAACTTGCTGAGTCGCATCGCAACACACCCATGATGGGAAGAACTCACGGCATTCATGCCGAACCAACGACGTTTGGGGCAAAAGTCGCACTGTGGGCTCTGCAACTCGATCGAGATCGTCAGCGAATGACTGCTGCTCGCAATGCAATTGCCGTATGCAAGTTGTCGGGGGCAGTCGGCACTTACTCAAATATTGATCCAGCAGTTGAAGCGCATGTTGGGAAAGCGCTTGGGCTCTTGCCTGTGCCGGCAACGCAAGTGATTGCACGCGACAGACATGCTGAATACCTGTGGGCGTGCACATCGATTGGCACAAGCATTGAGGCAATTGCAGTTGAGTTGCGCCACTTGCAACGCACCGAAGTAAACGAAGTTCGAGAAGGATTCAAGCCAGGCCAAAAAGGCAGCTCGGCAATGCCTCACAAGCGAAATCCAATTTCAGCCGAGACGCTGACGGGTTTATCTCGGGTGTTGCGGGGCAACTTGCAATCTGGCTTGCAAAACGTTGCGTTATGGCATGAGCGCGACATTTCGCATTCATCAGCCGAACGAATTGTGTTGCCTGATTCTTCAATCCTTGTGTACTACATGGTCAAACGCCTTACTCGGTTAATCGGCGGTCTCGAGGTTGATGCGCAGCGAATGAAAGAAAATATCGACAGCAGTTTTGGTGTCGTGTTTTCTCAGCCAGTGTTACTGGCACTTGTTGAATCTGGTCTTTCGCGCGATGATGCGTATCGAATCGTGCAGGAAGATGCAGCCATTGCATGGCACGAACGGAAACCATTTCGAGATGTGTTGACCGCAGACAAGCGTGTGACTCTCAGTGCATCGCAATTAGATCAATCATTTGATATTGACCGTGCGGTTCGTCATGCCCACTCGGCAATTGATGCAACTCGCGGCCTTTCACAATGAGTAATTTGCCAAGCATCGATGCTGCACGCGAAGCACTTCGCACCCACGTACTGCAGCATTCGCTGAAGACGGGTGAGTTCACACTTAAATCTGGTCGCACGAGCAAGTGGTTTCTTGATACTAAGCAAACTGCATGTAGGGCAGATGGCATCTTATTGGTTGCCGACGTTGCATTGAGTTTGTTACCTACTGATATCAACGCAATTGGCGGTCTGACGATGGGCGCCGATCCAGTTGCGTACGGCATTGCGGCAATCGCGGCAACTCGAGGACGACAGTTGCGCAGTTTCAGCGTGCGCAAAGAGGCCAAAGATCACGGAGTGACCGGAAGAATTGCGGGCGCGCTGCAACCCGGTGACAAGGTCGCAATTGTTGAAGACACGGTGACACGAGGGTTGTCAATTTTTGAAGCAGTTGACGCAGTACGCGCGTTCGGTGCAGTTCCACAATTCATCACGGTCATTGTTGACCGCGGTGGTACGTGTGCGCAGATGGCGCAAGAGGCCGGCATCGATTACGAGCCAATGTTGAACGCCACAGATCTCGGATATGACTTCGGGTCGTGAACCTTCACGAACTCTTTGATCTCACACCCCACAACGGGGATGTGTATGTAGGGCAGGGCCTTGAATACCCGTGGGGAGGCCTCTATGGCGGACACATTGTTGCTCAAGCATTACGTGCCGCCGCATTCACTATCGAAGAAGGCATGTTGCCGCACTCAGTACGCGCGTACTTCATTCGCCGCGGCAAAAATACTCAACCTGTTCGATACGAAGTTGATCGCATTCGTGACGGCAAGAGTTTTAGTACCAGGCGAGTTGTAGCGCGTCAAGACGATGGGGCGATCCTCAACCTCGAAGCTTCGTTTCAAAAGTTTGAGTACTCACCAGATATATCGAACATTGTCCATCAACACGACATCATGCAACCGGACGAGATTGAAGAAACTTCGTGGAGTACGTTTTTTAGTCGTCGAACTTTGCCACAGTCTGCACTGACTGGGATGAACAGAGAAGGCTCAGGCCGAACTGCGGCGTGGTTTCGAGTCAAAGATTCACTTGGCGATGATGAATTGTTGAATCGCTGTGCGCTCGCATATTTGTCGGACGACTTGCCAAACGAAAGCGTTGTGGAGGCAACTCCCGAACTGTTGAAGGCATCAACCGCTGGCGGCAATTTTCATGCGAGTTTGGATCACACCATTTGGTTCCACCGCCCGGTGCGCGCCGATCAATGGCATTTATATGAGATGTCATGTCTGTCGTATGGCGGTGGGCGAGGCCTTACACAGGGCTATGTGTTTGCTCAAGATGGAACGCATGTAGCCACTGTTTCGCAAGAAACATTGGTGCGCCAGATACCCGCAGCAAACTCATAACAAGTTTGCGCAGTATTCAATTCACTGGCTGTATTCAATTGTGGTCGGGACCGGCGTCGATCCGGTGACCCTGCGCTTTTCAGGCGCATGCTCTGCCTACTGAGCTACCCGACCTTGAAGAGTGCAAGCACTCCCCAGCGGTCCCGACGGGACTCGAACCCGCGACCTCCGCCTTGACAGGGCGGCGTGAACTCCAACTTCACCACGGGACCAAATGTTTACAACTAACTGGAAAACCAGCGAGCTGCGTATAAATGGCCTTGCTGTATTACGACTTGTTGTATTACTACTTGCTGAATTACCTAACTATCGCACCCCCAACGGGATTCGAACCCGTGCCGCCACCTTGAAAGGGTGGTGTCCTAGGCCACTAGACGATGGGGGCATGGACGAATTATTTGTTGGAAGAGCCCTTGAAATCTATCACTGGCTTTCCCTGTTTCCCCCGTGGCTATTACCTGTCATGAGTATTCATCCAATTGGGCAGTCACGGCCCAATCCAGTAACCAGCCGAGGTATCCATACAGCGCAAGGCGTTGGTCATTTGGGTCGTCCTCATCCAAGTCAACATCAATGTCGGACTCATCTATATCCAGCACAGTGCCGAGAACGAGACGCAAGTTATTAATTGACCGCGCAAACTCGTCCAACTCTTGCGAGGTGAGCACGGTCATATTGTCAACAGACTCACGTGCCAACACTGAAGTGGCCACGCCTAACGATTGCAAACGTGACGCCATCAAGTCATCGCGCATGAGACGCTGGTACT
>CAINTF010000009.1 GCA_903853285.1 uncultured Acidimicrobium sp.
GGTGGTGCTGCGCGTTTGACGCTGTAAGCAATCGCCACGGCTTGCTTGACTGGCTTGCCAGCAGCGACTTCAGCCTTCACGTTCTTACGGAAGGCTTCTGGTGTTTTCGACTTAACAAGAGGCATGATTATCCTTTATGCAGGCAAAACATGAAGAATCGCAAAATTGATTTTAAGCGTATCTGTGTATGCATTGCTTGATACGTTGTCTAAATTGATTGTAAACGCACCATCGGTTACTGTCACCACGGCGATAAGGTACGCAAAGGTGGCAGTAGCGCCCGAGGCAATGTTCACAATAACTGTGTCTAGCGCAGACGCTTGGCTGTTGGTCACAATAAACGCAACTTTAGCACTGGGAGCCATTTGTGCGTTGGCTGTTGTGATAGTCCCCGCCGTCTTGTTTATCGTAACGCCAGTGGCTTTGTTGTTTTGCTGAGTAACTGTCCCATAACCCGCATTGGTGTAGCCTAGTTGTGACGCAGCGTAGACCACACTCGCATTGACCGTATCTGCGCCAATAATGTCTTGGTCAAGGTACGCAACGCCAATAGGTTTGGTAAAGCTCATTTATTTCTTCTTCGCAGTTTTGATACGCTTCACGCACCCATCCAAGATGTTGTAGGACTACTGCCTTGGGCATTAGTACGAATTGTTTTTTCTGAATTATAAGCACGATGTGCCACCGGAAACGCAAAGGTAACCGCCAAAGCATCTGCCGCATCTGGACTAGCCAACCCTCGCGCCCTCATTTCCTTTTTTCCTTCAAGAAATATCTTACCACTTGAATCCGGCTTTTTGGTTGGCCCCGTCAAATCTGCCTTTAATTGCCGGTCCACAGGGATACTTGCCGTCTTAAGCCAGTTCCTCATGTCGTTCCACATCTCAGCCCTCTTATTCCCAAACGCCACACTCAACTTTGCCTTATTCCCAAAGTTTACCCCCCTAACCTTGTACCTCTGCTCGGTCAGCCGGTCCAGTATCCCGTACCCCAATCCCCCCTCGTCAATTACCGTGAGAGCTGGCTTAAATTCCTCAATTGCCTCAATTACCCGCCCAACAATCGTCATCGTGTCCTCGCCCTGGTAACGCTTTAAAGCCACCAAGTCCCGACCCTGACGCACCGCAATCACCGTGGCATCGGCTCCACCCCTTGCCGGATCAACGCCCACAATGATCGGAGCCGTTAAATCCTTCCACTTCACCCTAGCCGCAGCATCATCAACCAACACCGGACTGATGAACTGGTCCTCCCCAGCACTTGGGAACTCACCATACACCTCAACCTTGGCCTGGCTCGAATCAGGCCCATACTCCGCAATAATTTGCTCATATATCGCCTTGTCCGTATCTTCCACAGTCCGAGCATCCACGCACCTGGTGTCCCAAAAGTCCCGCTTTGCATGGAAAGTTTCAAAGAAATATCCCTCATTACGCCGAGGATTGCTAAACGCAAACCAATACCTGTCCGGCGTGTTCTCAGTGAAAAACCCAGCCCCAACCTCCCAAATCGGGTTAGGAATACCACTGCTCTCATCAAATATCAACATCATTCCATCCTGGTTATGCACACCCGCATACGAATCAGGGTTCTCCGCACTCCACAACTTACCCTCACACGCCCAATACCTCGTACCCTTCTTCAAATCTTTCTCCACCAACTCCGTCAACCAGTTTGCTGGCACTAACTTTGTCGCGCTGATCTCCCACCAATGCGAATTGATCAACATCGCAGCCCACTTGGTCAACTCAGCCCAAGTCACCGACCGCAACTGGTTCTCACTGTTGGCACTCACCACCACACTCCCACCAATCCGTGTCGTCAACATCCACAATATCAACCACGACACCAATGCACTCTTGCCAATCCCCCGACCACTGCTGACCGCCATCCTGATCGTGTCGTAATCAACCAACCCCTTTTGCTTCTTGATGTGATTCGTTATATCCCTCAACACCTCACGCTGCCACGCCCTTGGCCCAGTAAACTTGTGCAACGGCGTGTTCTTCTGCCCCCAAGGAAAGGCATACAAAACAAAGTTCTCAGGGTCATCAGCAATAGCAGGTGACCACAACTCCACCATCAACTTCTGCTCGTGTTCACTTTTGTAGATTGGGAGTTGCATTTATCTATCTTGACGTTCAAGAATTTTTATATTTTTTTCTTCGCCAGGAAACATGACATAGTTATATGTCTGCGCTGGTGGAATCATTTTTCCTTCTGGGTTTCTTTGTAAAAACTCAAGTGCGCCAGCTTCAGAATTGAAAATATTTTGCCCACCTTTAGGACTTTGAATAATCCATTCTGGTTGCCTTCTAGAAAAATTATCTAGATATTTAATTCCAGACACACCTTGTTGTCTTAAAAATTCTGAAGCATCAACTTTTGGATTTTTACTTCCTAATCTTTCAAATTCTTTTGCTATTTCAGCATACAAATGCGCTCCACTTGTTCCAGTTGAGCCACTTCCAAATTTTTCTAATGCTGCAGCACTAACTTTTTGTCTTACATCTTCTTGAACTGGGTAATACCAATCAATCATTTGTGCTATTTTTTCATCAGGCAAATCTGCTTTATACAAATAACCGGAGCCAGCTTTGCTTCTTGCTCCCACTTTTTCCCATTCACCTAATGTCTTCAATGCTGCCTGCACATTTGGCCCTTCACCAAATCTCCTGACTTGATCAGCCGCATATGCAAATGGATTTGAACTTTGAATTTGGAATGCGTAATCCAAAGCATCTGCCGCCCTAGATTCTCCTGTTACCATTCTTCTTGGCAATTCTTTGTACAAAGTTTTTCCAGTTGGATCAACAATTTCAGTTCTAGCAGTAGTTTTAACGTACTCCTCGCCAGTTTTTATATTTCCACCCGTGTAAATTCCATGACCGTAAGCCTGCGCACCTTCACCAGTGCCAATTTTGCTTGCGTCAAATTCACCTAAAGGATTTCGTGCAGTTAGTGGGAATTGATGAGGTGAGCCATGCCAAACAGTTAAAGGACTGACACTTCTGTTGGCCATCGCATTCAACATCTCAGCCGGCAAACCACCGCTCTCCATGATGCCTGGCACTACCCTCTCCGCATAACGCTCACCGGCCATGCCTGCTTTCATCGCCGCCTGCCGTGCCAATTTAGCCGCCTCTAAAGTCGCCATCGTTACCGGTCGGCCCATCGGCGCTACCGCCATTCCAGCCTCCAACACATCAGGCTTGACCCTTGTCGTCCCACCTAACCCACCACCACCAGTCGTCAATGGATCACCATACGACATCATATTCAACGTGTTGCTGATCTGCGGTAACGACAAAAATCTTGATACCCCTTGCATCTGCTGCGTCCTCTCAGGTGCATACCCCAGCGCTAAAAAATCAGCCAATGCACCTAAATACTCATTCCTTGGCACAGCACCCAAAGAGTCCTGATACGCCAACATATTTACAGGTCTGTCAGTAAGTGCGTTGTATTGAGCCATAAACCGATTTATACCATACGAAATAAAATAAAAATTCTGCACGGATACACCGTAACTGTGACCCCTTGCCGCCGGGACCTACCCACCCCCACCTCGGCTGGGTGGAAGGGCAATGCCAAGAACCATGCCACCCTTATCCACAGGGTTTTGTGCCCACTTATTCACATTACCTTGTGGATAACTTTGGCAGTAGCTATTCGGTATTCTTTTTTCTGTGGATAACTTTGGAGTCGGTTAACATAATGGACACTGTATTAAGTAGCAGTAGGGGTTAACCCTCGTTTTGTGCGTTTTCAATGCGTTTGACGCTGACATCAATGATGTTCGATTGAACCCGTGCTTGCGCTGCCTCTAACGCATCCAAAACGCTGATGCGAGTGTCAGTCACGCTGACATCAATGCGGTCGCCATAAGTGCGAGGCTTGAGCTTGCTGGCTACCCACTTGCGTGCATCAACCTGGACTCGCAACTGCTGCACCCAGGCACTGGCTGCTTGTCCTTCCAAGCCTGCTGGTATCTTTTGATCGGCCAAGTCAATGATCTCCTCGGCCATGCGGTCTGCACGGTCTTCCACGGCCTTCTCATAGGCTTCCTTGAATGATTCATTGGTTCTGATCATCAGCTTGGCCAGCGAATAGCTCGGCATATTTGGCATTCTCAAAATGCTCGATAGGCTTTTTCCGTTGGCAATTCCATCAATGATTTTTTCCCAGACAGGGTTTTCGATTGGAAACTCAACAGGTCGCCCCATAATTCCTTTGGGTTTTTTGTCATAGTTTTTTTCTATTGCATTGCTGTTTTTCATTGTTTTCCTCTATGCGTGTGTGCGTAACTGGGCAAATTGTTCTTGTTTACCGTCCAACCTATGTATCTTAATCGTTAATTACCGTGTTTACTGAGTCATGCTAATTGACTGACAATTTGTTAATCTTTTGCGTGTTGCTTTGATTATCCACAACCCTGAGATAATCCTCGATGAGTTTAATTCCTTCATTTGCTGATCTGGCGATGAGGCACAAATAACCTTTATCGTTTAATTGTTTAGATAATGCTGATTGTTTATGACTGACAACGCCTATTTTTGTTTTCATTTCAACAAACAGTCCATGAAATCCATTTAAAGGCTCTAGGACGCAAAGATCAGGCATCCCAGCAAGTACCCCTTCATGGGCCAAGCGTAATCGTTCTGACGAGCTTCTGTTGCCGCCGTTGGGTATTGCGGCCACGATGATGTCTGGATGAAATGCACGGATGTAAGCCACGAGTTTGACTTGCTCTGAGTGTTCGATGCTTTTGCGTTTTATGTGATCCACCATTCCGCAAATTCTACTGCTGATGGTTTGGTTTGGAACATTGTGCATCGGTGTTTAATGTTGACAGGGAATGTGGCCAGGCTTGTCTGACTGCACTGCTGCTCATCCCATGAGACTGTTGCCCAGTTGTCCTTGATCTTGACCTCTTCAAACATCCAGTGTGATGCTGTGTGGTTGTTCTTTCTCAGTTTTTCAAACTGATCTGTGGTCATGCTTATACGCTGTCGTTGTTTTACCGCATTAGAGCAGTTTTGGCACAAAACCCTGTCATCTTCGACCCATTCCTCAGATTGTGGATAACCTGTGTATAACTGCTGAACTTGTTCGACCATCAAAACTCTCCAAAAGGGGTGATTTCTAATCCGGTAAGACCAAAGGAATTTACCGGATTACCGGATTAGAATCACAAACCACCAAAACAGGGTGACTGGCTTGTGGATAAAGGGTGCTAGCGCCCCCCTTTATCACAACAATCCTGCCATTGTCTATTCCGGTTAACCGTATTACAACCGGAATAGAACCGGATTACCGTATTAGAATAATTTGACCCATCCAAGACCCTGATGGTCCTTTGCAAAGCGCTGGAATATGGCTGCCCCTACTGCCCTTCTTGAGTGGCCTTGGTCTGCCCGTGGCACTGCCTGGTAGACCGTAGACCACTCCAACTGGTGCATCTGATTGAACTCCTTGGGGATGGATGGGCGGCCAGCGCCACGGCGCATGATGACCCCTTCTGGGTGATTGTTGATGATTGACTGGATGTAGCTGCAAACCTCATCACAGGCATCAAGAATCTTTTGCTCTTGCTTTTCGTCTTTTCTGGTGGATGCTGCCTGTTTGCGCTCGTCTTCGGATGACATGGACGGGGTGACGAGCAGAACCATCTGCTCTTGCATTTGGTGGTCCTCGTCCATGACGGCATCTGCAAACACTTCGGATGTAAATTTGATCTCTCTAAAATTGGGCTGGTATCTGGTCTTGACCAGGCGCATATAGCGTGTTTTTGTTTCGTCCTCAAACAAAACTCCTGTTAATGTTGCATCTCCTGTAAATGCTGATGCACCCCGTGCTGTAGCGTCTGAGTCTGATTTTGATATTGTTTTATTAGTGTGCGTGATAATGCACATTGGGGTATCGAGTTGAATATATATAGTCTGCTTTAATGCGGCGATAAATGCGCCGACTTCAGAGTTATCATTCTCATTATCAATATCCATTGTGGAATTTGCAGTATCAAGAACAAGTAGTGGCCTGATGTTGCCTACTGTGTGGGCGATGACGTTGGTGGCAAGTAAGAGCAGGTCTTGGACTGCGCTTCTTCTGGCATCAATGATGACGAACCAGTCATTGATGTCTTGGGCCTTGATACCGTAGTGGCGGCAGTACCCTGTCAGTGTCCGTTCGACTTGGTCTGAGTCTTCGGTGACGATAATTGTTTTGCGTTTTCTGGTGGCGGTAAGTTCACAGTTGCTGATGCCTGACATGACCAGGCACAGACTGATGACCGCGGTGGTCTTGCCGATACCAGGTTGACCGGCCAGCACCATGAAGCTGTGCGCCCAAAACCCTTTAATAAGATAGCGGATGGGTTTGAGCGTGCCGATGGACAGTTGGCGCTCTGGCCAAGCTGGTGACTCTATAGCGAAAGGCTCATCAGGTGAGCCAGTGCTAGGCTCACTAGGCAAGCCTTGCTTGATGATGTTGGCAAAGTCTTCAACCGCTGACAGTCTTTGGCTTTGCTTGGTCTGGGGTGTCCAGCCATTATCTTTAGCGTACTTGAACAAGGTTCCGATGCCAACGCCTTTGTTTTGGTGGAAAGATTTCCAGTGCGCTTCGATGTCAGCATCGCCCTTGAACTTGCTGCCTGCTGCTGACCAGTTGGCCCAGGCGCTACGGCCTTGGTCCCCAAAGGCTGTGTGCAGCGCTTGGCCCAGCTCGATCCATTGGTCGTAGTCGCAATCTGGACTGATGTGGTGCAGAGCCTCCAAAGCCCTCTGGAAATCATCAGATGGGCTTGTAGCAGGGTATTGCGTCATGGGTGGTGGGGTAGCAGCCGTTGGTGGTGTCGGTGCGTTCACAGCGTGCTGAGCTGTGATTCCCCAGTCGGTCAGTAGCTGGTACAGATCGACAGGCTCACCCAGTGAGCCTACCAAGGCGTTGCCGGAAAGTAGCACCGACTTGCCTGCACTGTTGGGCAGGCCAAAGACCTCAACCTCTTGACCATTTCCAAGTTTGTATTTCGGCAGGATTTGGTCAATGGTTGGCAGGGCGTTGGCCCAGACAAATATGTGTCTGCCTTTGCCTGAGACTGACACCTCGGTCAGCATCCCCTTGGACTTGACATCCTTGGCCATTGCTTTGATGGACTGATGTGTGGGTCCATCGGACCTCTTCATGTCCACATCTAGGCAAACAAGATAGCTGCCGTTTTGAAGTATGGGGGCTTGCTGGACAAGGCCAATGTGCTGGCCCTGACCGTGGGGGATGGCCTCCATAGCCCAGATGTCATCTGCGGTGTACAGGTCATCGGCTGGCGTGTCTCTGGCTACGCCTTGGCCTGTGCGCTTATAGGGAATCTTCTGGCTTGAGAATGTGCAAAATAGGGCGTTTGGCGCTGACTTAATAAGTTGCAGTGCAATAGCTTGCGACTGCGTGAACGCTTCGTTTTGAGTTAAAATTGACACTGAAATTCCTTCATGGGGGTTTCTTTGTAGTTGCTTTAAAGACCTGATGCTCAATACATCAGGTCTTTTTTTTGCATGAGATGTGAATTCTATTCCTTGGCCTTTTCTTTGACCAGACTGGGCGCTGACTGTTTCTCACCGATCAGGTCTTCGGACAGATCAAGGCCCAGCTTGATGACTGCTGCCGGCGACTTTAACTCCCATGCTGTTGCGTAGTGCTTTAAGGCCTGGGCCACCAGTTTCTCGTCCTTCCAGAACTTCATCTTGCGGCCTGCTTTCATGGCCCAGCCGGTGATCGTGCTGCCTTTGGTGATCTGATCCTTGGCAGCAGACTGCACGGCCTCGGACCAAGTTGCGGCAAGTGTTGCAAGGTCCAGCATCTCTGGGGTGACTTGGGTGTCGGGCTTAAAGTCTGTGCGTGCATTGTCTTGGACCTTGGCCCTGATGGATGGGCAGATGGTCTTGGCCTTGCAGTACCGGCAGGCATCCACCGATGCGTTGGTGGGTGCATCGGGTGACAGGGCAAGTTCGGCTGCGGCCTTGAGTTGCACGCCATGCTCGATCAAGCGCTCACCCGTCACGGTCCATTTGCTGTGGCCAGCACGGGGCTGGAAGATGTGCATCGTGCAAGTAATCGTGCCAGGGGCGTTAAATTGGCGCATAGCGCCAAGTGCGTAGGTCAGGAGTTGCCGGTTCTCTATCGCATCGACTAACACCCTGCCGGTCTTGAGATCAACGATGTGAAGGTGATCTCCGTCCACCAGAACAGCGTCTGCCGTGCCGCCAAGCGCAGGGTGAAGGGTGGATAGCCCAGCATCCACATTGACCTCTATGAGGCGTTTCCGGGGATGCTCGACAAGGGTGTCGATAAACTTCTTGTAGTCCTTGGCCATCGCTAGGTGTTCGGGGTTGACATCCAGCGGGATGAGTTGGTTTGTCAGCAGTTGCTCAGACAGTTCGTGAATGGCAGTGCCAGTGGCTGCGGCCTCGCCTGCTGGCTCGTAGGGCATCTGATTTTCTAAGCGGACCGAGCCTGGGCAAGACATAAAGCGGTCTGTGCGGGATGCTGAAAGGCGTGCGTGTTTACGGGTTTCATGTTGCATGGTTTTCTCCTGGTTAAATGATTTGATTGACGACATCTAGCTTTTTTAAGACCTTGGCCAGGACTGTGTGGTCAAGGGATGCCCTGATGGTCAGGATGTAGATGACTGGGGGGATGCCTGATTTGTTGATGTTCTCGACCCTGCTACTGGCTTGCTCTAGTGCTGATGTGGACCAGGTGCATTCGACAAAAACGATTGTGTCAGCGGCAGACAAATCAATGCCTTCGGACATGGCCCCGATGTTGCCGATGATGCACTTAGTTTCACCACTTTGGAAGTCTTTAAGGGCTTTATCCCTATTGGCCCGTGATGTATCGCCCACAATTACCACGGGCTTATGCAGCCGTAGGGCTTCTTCAAGACGGGCCACCACTTCTTTGTGGTGGGCAAAGACCACAACGGGTTCACCAGCCTGCAAGAGGTCATCGATAAAATCAGCAGCGTATGCCACTTTGCGGATGCCGGCCTCTTGCATGATCTCTGACAACCCCTCAAACGCAAGCAAAGCGTTGGGGCTTGCGAACAGGGCATCAGCGTCAAATGCTTGCTCACGTTTGTCGGTCGGTAAATCAAAGGTAATCAGGCTGACTTGCGGGTCACGATAATCTTTAAAGACATCTTCTTTTTTGCGCCTAAGAACATGGGGCCGCATCAGGTCTTTCAGTTCGGGAATGTTGGATGCGCCACTGGTGTCCAGCCCCCAAGGGGCCGACCACATTTTTGCGTAACGGGCTGCAAAGTCAAACCAGCCACCACGGTAAATCCGTAGGCCGTGCAAGATGGGCCAAAGTTCAATGGGCCTGTTTGGGATGGGTGTGCCACTGAGGGCATAAACATGGTCCACTTTCTTCATGGCAATCATTGCAGCCTTAGTTCTTTGGGCTTTGGGGTTCTTTATTCTGTGGCACTCGTCCAAGACTAGCGTGCTATATCTGTCCACATTTGTTACGCCATACTGCAAAACATCGTAGTTGATGATGGTAATTTGAGCTGTTTGTGGCTCTGCTGCTTGACGCTTCCCATTGATGACTTCTACTGTGACATCGGGGGCCAGAGCGTTGAATGCTGCCTCCCAGACGGTTTTGGCAATTGCGGGGCAAACGATGAGGGCTGGAAGGTGTTCAAGCGCTGCGGCTGCTGTGGGTAGCGTCTTGCCCACTCTTGGCTGGTCTGCAAGTATGGCTCTACGCTTGGAAAGCAAGAATTCTTTGGCCTCTTGCTGATGCGGGAAAAGTTTCATTCGTTTACTCCGTTTTAATGAGCGCTCAGTGTAGCCGAGATTTGTGCTAAAGTGCAATTCTGCATTTCGCAGAAAAGTGAAA
>CAINTF010000010.1 GCA_903853285.1 uncultured Acidimicrobium sp.
CAACCTGACATGTTGGATAGATACCAACAACCGTCGGTTGTGTGACAGTCAATGTGAAGTACTGAGTCGCGGATCCAGCCGAGTTGGTGCCAGTAATTGCGTACATCGTTGCACTTGTTACTACTTCAGGCTTACCTGAAAGTAGTCCCGTTGTTGAACTAAAGGTAAGACCTTTCGTAACTGCTGGAGAAATCGAATACTTTGTGACAGCTCCACCCGTAGTTCGAATGTCGTATCCAACAACCGACGCGCATAGCGCAACATTTTCGACAGTTGCGCTCAGTGTAAAAGCGGGTGCTGTCTCGGCAGAAACTGATGAGCCGGCAAGAGGGACCGCTACAAATGCAACGCTGCATAAACCGATAATTGCTGCGAACTTGCGAGCATTTTTAAGAATTTGGCTCATCTGATGCCTCCGGAATTGACTAGTCAATGTTGTGTTTGCTGTATGAATTATAGGTGAATGCGCGCTTCAATTAGCGCACACGTTCTTTTAGGGTCATTAATGTCAATGCCTATAAGCACTTGAGATTGCTATGGCAGGGCGACAATGGCTTCGTGTTCAAGCGAAGCCACCACTTGCCCCCCAACAACAATGTGTACGTCCAGCACCGCACGCTCGCCGTGCGACTCAAAACGTCTCACCACAACAGAACGTAACTCTGCCGTTGTGCCAACCTTCGCCGTTGCATGATGCCTAATGATGCTTCGCATATGCACCCAGCTGCCACGGGCAACATAGTTATACACAATGTCGTTGGCCAGAGCCGGCCAGACTGCAGGGTGAACGAGCCCGCGATCGGCGTAGAAAGGAAACTCGTCGCCAGCGCGCGAGCCATAGTCGCAACTAAACGTATCGATCAACTGAAATTCTTTCGATGGCAAAACCTCGCCATCGCGCAATGGCTTCACTTCCCCACCATCTCGCACTGCACGAAAGATAGCTCGTGGCTGTTCTGGTTCACTCGTGATTGCTTCAACTAGAACTGCGTTGTCTTCGAAGACTGGCACACATCGCAATACATCTTGGTCGAACACTGGTCTACGAAATCGAATTTCTCCACCACCGCGAGTAAGCCAATCTTCTCCCCACGCAACGACAAGCGGGTGGGTCATGTACGCATACGTCGTTACGCCAGCAACCAGCGCTCGCGGAAACCCAGCAGCTTGCGCACCAGCATCGGTGTGTATTGGATTACGCGCATGCTCTGGCAGATTTTGCGCGACGATCGACCATTCCACTGGTTGCTGAGCAGTACTCATTTACCAACACTCATGTATTTGACGCGTCGTAGATTCCCTGAATCGCCGTATTAAGTAACGCATCAAACTCTGCATCAGATTGCTTGGCAGACAAACCCTCCGTTAGTGCACGCGAGAAACTCGCGATTACTCCAGCGTTCTTCGCAAGCTGTTTATTAGCGTCTTCACGGCTGTAGCCACCCGACAACGCAACTACTCGCACAACCCTCGGGTGCTTTACCAACTCGGCAAAGAATCCATCCTGATTTGGCAGGGTCAACTTGAGCATCACATTTTGATCAGCATTCAACTTATTGAGCTCAGACAAAATCGCGGCCTTCAACAACACCTCGGCCTCAGCTTTTTGCGGGCTATTGATATCCACTTCAGGTTCGATGATCGGAACGAGTCCGGCGGAAAGGATCTGCTTGCCGACTTCAAACTGCTGACGGACTACATCGTTGATTCCCTTTTCGTTTGCCAACTTGATGACCGAACGCATTTTGGTTCCAAACACACCGTGCTTCTTGGCCTTTGCCAACAATGCATCGAGTTCGGGCATCGGTTTCATCACCTGCACGCCATCTTGATCATCCGCTAAGCCCTTATCGATTTTTAGAAAAGGCACGACGCCATTGTTCTCCCACAAAAACTCTGCGGCGCCCTTGCCGTCAATCGTGCGATCCATGGTCATTTCAAACAAGATCGCTCCAAGAACTCTCTCGCCAGAAAATGCCGAACTTTTGATGATGCGCGAACGCATGGCGTGAATAAGGTCAAACATCTGCTCGTCACCGGAGTATTCAGACTCTGCGACCCCGTACAACTTGAGTGCCTTTGGTGTACTGCCACCGCTCTGGTCAAGTGCCGCGATAAAACCTTTGCCGCTTCGAACCTTATTCATCATGTCGTTATTCATGTCCCTGCTCCGTTTCGCTTACCTAACAGAGTAATTGCCCAGATCGGTGCCACTGAAATCATGATGCTTCGGATTGCCTGTCACATGTAAGACTTTGTATATGAATGCACTGCGCTCCGCATGGCACCCCGTTGTTTTTTCGCAGGAGTTGTCGACCGAACCAGTCGCTGCGACTTTGCTTGATACCCCTCTTGTGATCTGGCGAGACAGCAGTGGAACCCCACACGCGTCCAGCGATATCTGCATTCATCGCGGCACAGCGCTTTCAGGTGGATGCGTCAAGGGCGACAACATCATGTGCCCATATCACGGCTGGCAATTTGATTCATCTGGCACTTGCGTTCACATTCCACAGCTCGAAGACCCGTCACGAGTCCCACCAAAAGCAAAGATTCCTGCGTATCAATGCGTTGAACGCAATGGCATGGTGTGGGTTGCTCTCGCTACTCCTCGATTCGAAATTCCACTCATTGACGAGATGGATGATGCGAACTGGAAATGGGTCAACTGTGGACCTTATGAATGGAATGCAGGATCATCTCGTCAACTCGAAAACTTCACCGACTTTGGCCACTTTCCCTGGGTGCACCCTGGCTTGCTTGGCGATCCCGATCGACCCGTTGTTCCAGACTGCGAGGTAAGCACAACGGGGCATGTTGTGCACTACAACATCGTGCGACCCGAAGCACCGAACAGCGATGACTTTCCAATATTTGCCAATTCAAACACTACAGCCCCAATGCGCACCTCTCGATACGAGATCCATGCACCATTCACGTTGCTGCTCAGACTCGGCTGGGGTGGGGTCGAGGGAATGATCTACTTCTTTGTCTCGCAACCTGTAGATAACGAACACTCACGGGGATTTTTGACGATTGGTCGCAACTACAACTTTGAGCAGCCAGACTCGGTCCTGAAGGACTTCGAAGACGTAATCTTCAATCAGGACCAGGTCGTCGTCGAATCACAG
>CAINTF010000011.1 GCA_903853285.1 uncultured Acidimicrobium sp.
ATCGTTGATGACATCCACTCGTGCGTGTCCTGCGTTATCTTCTTGATGCGTTTGTGTAACTCTGAGTTCTCGAGTGATGTTGCCAACACTTGCAAACGAAAATCGCGCGCATGTTTTGTTTCTTCTGCTGGGTTTGGCATCAGGCAAACAAACTGCTCGATCGTAATCTCGTCTGTTATTGCTAGCCATTGGTTCACCTTGTTCTGAAAATTGAGGCGAAACTCGTCATACATGTCGCCAAGCACTCGCGCCAACAATCCATCACGATCGGTGAAGTAGCGATAGATGAGAGTGATTGATGTATCTGCGTTCTTTGCAACCTCAGAAACACGGAGCCCCAAGATTCCCTGTGCATTCAATTCGGCTCGCGCCGACTCAAGAATTCGGGTTTTCGAATCTGGCAGAGAGATTGCGGTTGAAGTAGGCATATAACAATGATAGAGAGGTCACAACTAAATAGCCATTTACTCTTCGTAAAGGTTTTGGGATTATTCGCCGAGAGGCATGAGCACGAGATCCCAGCGATCCAAACAATCGGAGCATCTATAGGCAACTACATCGCCGGCAAGCCACAGCCCATCCTCGGGCGGATGGGTAAGCAGATGGCATGTACCGCCACAGTCGACGCAGGTGATCGATTCGGTTGGCGGCTCGGCGGGACCAGACTCGAACTCGTATTGGTCATCGCTCACTTGTCTATTTAACCAGTTCATTTGGTTAACCAGTTCATTTGGCTGGTTCTTTGGACTGGTTCATGTAACGACTCGAGTGGGCAATATCGTAAAAGGTATGCGAGTTGTGGCAGGAGAGTTTCGAGGGCGTCGAATAAACGCACCTTTGGGTAAAAAAACTCGACCCACGACCGACAAAGCTCGCGAAGCAACGTTCAATGCTCTTGGCAGTTTGGGTGTGGTTGTTGGAGCGCGAGTGGTGGACGCATTTGCTGGCAGCGGAGCGCTCGGGATCGAGGCCCTCTCACGTGGCGCAGAACACTGCACGTTTATAGAGCGCGACCGTGAGGCACTTGAGGTATTAGGAGAAAATCTCGAGACTCTTGGACTAACGGATCGTTCGACTGTTGTTCGTGGAGATGCAATGACCAACATTGGCTTGGTGCGTAATGCATCCTTGGTATTGGCAGACCCTCCATATGAATTTATGCAATGGCGCCAATTTCTGGGCGAGGTTGCCTGCGACCTCGTGGTTGCTGAGAGCGACAGAGATATGAATCTCGAATTGCCTGCTATTACTGGCTGGGAAGTGACCCGCGTAAAGCGATATGGGCGTGCGTACGTGTCGTTCCTACAGCGGTTAGCGTAAGTACCGATATGGCTGTTGCGTTTTACCCCGGGAGCTTTGACCCGTTTCATCTTGGTCATCTCGACATTGCCGAGCAGGCCGTTGCACTGTTTGGCGACCTAGTTATAGGAGTAATGCACAACCCCGATAAGCCGAGTGGCATGTTTAGCCCCACTGAGCGGGCAGATCTCGTGCGCCAGTCGGTAGCTCATCTCGGCAAGAAGGTATGTGTCGAGACGTATGGCGGGCTCACTGTTGAAGCGGCCCGCAAAATCGCTGCGTCCTTCATTATTAAGAGTGCCCGCACAGGCGGCGACTTTGAAGTAGAACAACAGATGGCACAGACCAATCAAGGTGCAAGCGGCATTGAGACAATCCTGTTGTTTTCACGCCCAGAGCATTCGTTTATTAGCAGTAGGTATATTCGCCAATTTGTGGACTACAACGGCGAAATTGCAACGCCAATGGTTTCAGCACCCGTGCTGAAAGCGCTAGTTGCCAAAAAAGATATTGCCAAACAAAAACCGCAAGCAAAAGAATGAGGGCAAAAAAATGAGTCGCAACAATGGAAACGATGGATACGAAGATTTAGACGGCGAGATTGATGCAAGCGTGCCAGTTGAGTTGGGCGACACCGAATCAATCCTCGAAGAAGTCATTCACACGATTGCATCAGCACCAAATGTTCCGCTGTCGAGCACACCTCGTATCGATCGTGATCATGTCGTTGCG
>CAINTF010000012.1 GCA_903853285.1 uncultured Acidimicrobium sp.
CATCGCGGCAGACAGGTCGGCCGAGACGACGAAGGGGATGCCCCGCGCCGCGAGGCGGGGCGCCAAAAGAAACAAGCGCAATAACTACCGAATAAATGCGCACACCGTTGCCATACACTGACTAGGCAAGCAAAGTTAACGGGGCTGACAGGTTTCGACGTCAGTGTCGCTGGCCGAGCGTGCGACCCGAGTTGCTCAGACTCGTAAAACGGGGCAAAAAAACAACTGCCAACAAGCAGTTCGCTCTCGCCGCCTAATTAGGGGGTAGAGAGCAACCGTGAGCCGCAAGGTCGCACGGGGCCAATTCACCGCAGCCCGGCAACAGAAGCGGGGAATGACATTGGGAAAGACCGATGACGTTGAGAAAGACCAATGACCGAATGGAAAGACGTTCCGCGGGTTAATGCTTAGGCATTAACCAATCGACCCGCCGATGTTGCTGCGTAGCGACAATGTTGGGAATGGTCGTATCACGGGCGTTCAACGGCTGATGGACGGGGGTTCGATTCCCCCCAGCTCCACGAGTTGTGTTCTAGAAATGCGTTTATGAAGTTTGCAGTCGAAATTCTTTTGCTACAGAAAAATATGCACCGGTTGCGGGCACATAGTCGCCGTGCAATACGTCCGGATCCAAATCGATTCCGTTTGGCCAACTCAACGTGTGGGCAACTGGATCAACAGAAACCTTCGCAAGAAAGTCATCTTCGTTTAATGGCTCCAGATATCCGTTCCAGTCACTACGAAATTCAAGTTCGCGCGTTACTCCATCGGTAAACGTCACCTCAAGTTTGCGACCGCCCATATACGAAACAGAACATACTTGTGAACTGTGTTTCATGTGTCAACCCTATCCAAGTGGCGCAATTTCATTCGTATTTTTCCCTTCTTGCATCAATACCCACGCTCGAAATAGATCAAGTCGATGTGCGGTCAACCATTCACCGACCAGTCGTTCTGCGCGACTAGGCAGACCACCGCCAATAATCTCACCACTTGAAATTTGCACTTGTGCCGAGAATTCGCCGTAGATGACATGAAAGTGGGGCGGGTTGTGATCGCGGGGATACATGTAAATGGAAATTCCATAGAAGTGAGAAAGTCTCGGCACATCTAGCATGTGTGAGCGAGTTTGTGAATAGTGCGGTCAAATGACTTGTATGGTGGCGTCATGCGTTCATCTGAAATTCCAGTCGCACACACACCTACTGGTGGCTACGGCACAACATTTCCCCCGCTGATTCTTGGTGATTGCACTGAGCCATTGGTGGCAGGCGCGCCAGACCTGCGTGGTGTCTGGAAAACGGTAAGCGCAACTCGCGGTGGCGTGCAGGTGCCACCAGATGATCGATTGATGTCGTACACCGAGCGCATTGAACAATGCGGTAACCGAATCGTTGATTGTGGCGGAGGAACGATCGCTGATTGTCGCGCAGATGGCACCGAAGAAAATGGCGTTCACGATGTATCAGTCTTCGATTACACGACTCCAATTCACGTCGTTGCAAGTTACGAAGACTCCGTATTCGTGTTACGCCCAGTTGGCATTCCTGGAATTGAAGTCACTCGCCAACTTGACCAAAACGGAAACATGATCTGGCAGCGTCCAGACATGGGAGGGGTTCGTGTCGTTTTACAACGAGTTGCGACCATATAAAACACCAGCCTGAATCAGGCGCCCAACCAGTGCAATGGAACTTTTACAGAATCGGGTTTCCTAGTCGTTCCGCGCGTGGCATTGTTGCTAAATATTCTTCAAGATTTTCCGGAAAGCCAAGTGCTCGCAGTTCTGTGCCGCATGCGGTTTCAAGCAATTTTGCAACCATCGGACTACCAGCAGATCCGCCGTACTCATCTCTTGCACGCAAATTGATTTGTTCAACGAGAGTTGCTATTTCGAGTGGCACATCAAACTCGCGGCCAAGTTGCGTAGCGAATCCCAAATCTTTGCACGATAAATCAAGCGAGAAGCCAATGTCATAACTTCCACTCAAAATAGTTGTGCTTTCAGTTTCATGAATGAAGCTATTCCCAGAACTTGCTTTAATTACTTCCCAAGCCAATCGCATATCGATGCCACCCTTTGCAGCCAACATGTACGCCTCAGCGGTCGCAGCTATGTGAATGAACGCAAGCATGTTTGTAATCACTTTGATAATTGATGCCTTGCCAAGTGCGCCGATATAAAAAACTCGTCCACCCATTGCAGCAAAAGCTTTGGCGTGATCCCTATAAATTCGCTCGTCACCTCCTACCAAAATCGTGATTGTTGCAGACTCCGCATTGTGCGCTCCCCCTGTTACGGGCGCCTCCAAAGTTGCAACACCTTTCTCGGCGAGTATTCCTGCGAGGCGTTGTAGCTCGTGCAAGTCGTTGGTGCTCATATCTACCCAGGTGCTTCCAGAGCGAAACCCCTGGGCAAGTCCATCTGCACCAGTGACAACTTGAGTGATCGCCTTCACCGACGGCAGGCATGTAAAAACCGTGTCGCACACTGATGCAACTTCGCGCGGTGATGACGCCCCGGTTGCGCCAAGTTGCACTAGGCGTGCTATCGCCGACGCATCAAGATCAAAAACTGTGACATCGAACCCAGTAGAAATCAGATTCGTTGCAAGGTGGCGTCCAATGTTCCCAATTCCTACAAACCCAATTTTCATACCGATGAAACTAGTTTCACTGCGTCTACCTAGCGCAATCCACCTACGATGAGAGGTCTAATGAAGTTTGCACCAATCTCTGATCGCCTCACCGGGCTCGGCGCAGCCAAATGGGCTGTGCATTCTGAGTCGTTGAAGCGGGCAGCACTTGGACAACCCATCATCATCTTGTCTATTGGCGAGCCAGACTTGCCACCACCAGCAAAGGTTCTCGACCAAGCAGCCAATTCAATGCGCGGTGGTCGCACTCGTTATGCAGCTGGCCAAGGCGAGCCAGAGGCGCTCCTTGCAATTGCCAATCATCTCAGTAAGCGTTCTGGCAATCCCGTCACACCCGAAGAAGTTCTTTACACCGCGGGCACTCAAAATGGTTTGTGCACTGCCCTGTTCACACTCGTTGAAGCAGGCGACGAAGTGCTTGTTCCAGACCCCTACTACGCAACCTACGAAGGATTGGTTGCTGCATCAGGTGCAACTTTTGTCGCTGTACCCACTTCTCCAGACAATGGATTCCATGTAACTGCACAAGCGATTGAAAACGCAATCACACCGCGCACAAGAGTTTTACTACTCAACAATCCAAGCAACCCGACTGGCGCAGTGTTATCGATAGATGAAATCGATGCGATCGGCGAAGTATGCGAGCGACATGATTTGTGGATCATCTGTGACGAGGTGTACGCGGACATGACCTTTGATGGCACATTCTGCTCACCATTTGACCGACCACATTTGCGACACCGAACTCTCTCTGTTTCCTCTATTTCAAAATCACATGCGCTGCCAGGTTTTCGTGCTGGCTGGGTTGCGTGTCCCGCCGAAGTAACACCTCGACTCGTCCTTGTTGCTGAAGCACTGTTGTTCGGTTCTCAACCCTTCATTGAAGATGCACTTGCAGTTGCACTCAACGAAACCCACCCCGAGGTTGAGCGCATGCGTGCGGCATACAAAGAACGTGCAGCAGTTTTAGTTGATGCATTTGCGGACTCGACTTCGGTTTCGGCGCGCTTGCCCCAAGGCGGAATGTTTATCATGCTTGATATTCGCAAAACAGGTTTAACTGGTGAGGAATTCGCGTGGCGACTACTCAATGAAGAAAATGTAGGAACGATGCCAGGAGAAAGTTTTGGCAGTGGCGGTGCAGGGCACGTTCGTGTTGCGCTCACTGTCGAATCCGAAGTACTCAAAGAAGCGAGTCTTCGAATCCGACGACTTGCAGACACATGTCTTGCCGAGCGCAAGTAAAAGCAGCCGAAACAAAATGACTACCGAGCAACTCAAAGTCGGTGAAGCAATTATTGATTTGTTGTCGCGCGAATACGGTGTGGATGTTGTATTCGGAATTCCAGGCGTGCACAACATCGAGCTGTATCGCGGTCTTCACCGCTCGGGCGTGAAGGCCATTTCCCCACGCCACGAGCAAGGTGCCGGTTTCATGGCCGACGGTTGGTCAATCGTTACTGGCAAACCTGGCATCTGTGTGATCATCAGCGGTCCTGGTCTCACCAATGCACTCACTCCGATCGCGCAGGCGTATCACGACTCTCGACCAATGCTTGTAATTGCATCTACCACACCTACAGATGCACTCGGCAAAAGTTACGGACCACTCCACGACCTACCCGATCAAGCCGCAGTCGCACGATCGGTATGCGCATTTAGCGAAACGGTAACCGATCCATCGAAACTTCCCGAACTGATTGAACGAGCGTGGAATATATTCACATCTGCGCGCCCTCGACCAGTGCATATCGCGATACCCATGGATGTTCTTGCGCAAACATGCGCGCCATTTACTCGGGTGACCGCGCCTGCGGCGCGTCCGATTGCTCATGACAATCACATTGCGCAAGCTCTCGACATCATCAACTCTTCTGTTACGCCACTGATTATTGCTGGTGGCGGCTCGATTGATGCATCAGCCCAACTCGTTGCGCTGGCAGAAATTATTGACGCACCCGTATTGCTCACTGGCAATGCCAAAGGTGTGATGTCGTCATCTCACCCACTCTGTGCTGGTAACTGTTTGGTATTTGGTCAAGTACAAAAAGACATCGAAGCGGCTGACGTCGTGATCGTTGTTGGTACAGAGTTGTCTGATACTGATCTATACAACGATGGCCGAGCGTTGCAGTTCGGTGGCAACGTTGTGCGCATTGATATTGACGCTGAGCAAATCAATCGTCGAACCACCCCAACCGTCGGCTTAGTTGGCGATGCGGCACTCACAATGTCATCGCTTTCTCGCGGCATTGTGGCGCGCACAGCATCATCTGGCGCACAGCGAGCTGCGCACTGGCGAGATCATGCGCGTAGCAAGACAAGCAACACATTTGTTCCGTGGTTACAAGTAATCGAACAATGGCTGCCCGACAACGCGATCGTTGCGCTTGACTCAACCCAACTTGGATACTCGGCTCATTGGTGGTTGCCGGCAGCACACAGTCGCTCCTGGCTTGCACCTTATGGTTTTGGCACACTTGGTTGCGCGCTGCCCATGGCAATTGGTGCAACTGTAGCTGCGCCAGATCGACCAGTACTTGTAATTGCCGGTGATGGTGGTTGGTTGTTTACCGTTGCCGAAATGGCAGCAGCACATGACCTTAAGAGCAATATCACGATGGTGCTGTGGGACAACAGTGGATACGAACAGATTCGCACTTCATTTGACGACGTGAATGCTCCTCGCATGGGCGTTGATGTTTCCTCACACAACCCATCTGCAATTGCTCGCGGATTTGGCTGGAATGCAGTTGATGTAACTACACCAGAACAACTAGCAACTGCTCTTGACTCAGCAACGAAAAGTGCTGGATCTCAGTTCATTCGAATTGACGTGCGCTGAGATTTTCTAACTATTTAGTTTGTGCGATAAACAACAAAAACTTTGCGCAGAGTTTCGTGCACCGTCCACTTACCCTTCCAACCAATTGGAAAAATGCAGCTTGACCCAACTGTGAGCTCAACTGGCTCGCCACCGTCTTCGTGCACAGTCATGCGGCCCTTCAATACATAAATAACTTCACCGCGTGTAGTGAACTCCCAACGCGACGCGCCTGGTTCGCACTCCCACGTACCGGCTGTGACAGTTTCATTATCAAGAAACACCTGAGCACGAGTGAGAATCTCTCCGGTCAATGGCTCAGCCGATGGTTGACCCAAAGGCTTTTCGGCGAGTTCGGATGCGGGTATGTCAAGTGCGCGAAATGAAATGGTCATGGGAACAGCCTATTGATTAAAGCGTGCTAACTAAGCAACTGCAGTACCAACAAAATGTCCGACAGCCATTGTGAAACCCATGGCCACGAGGCCACCTAACAAGACTCGAAATGTTGGGCGAAGTGGATGGGCTCCGCCTGCCTTCGAACTTGATACGCCCAATGCAACGAGCGCCACAGCTGCGATCACAATTGTTGTGGATATGCGATGCGCAGATGACGCAAGCGCAACTGCAATGAGCGGAATTGCAGCACCAACCGAAAACGACCCAGCCGAACTCACGCTTGCCTGAAGAGGTCGCGCCATAGTGAACGAAGTAATTCCAAGTTCTTCTGCCATATGCACCTTGAGGGCATCTTTTTTGGTGAGAGCAACTGCGACTTCTCGCGCAAGTTGATCGTTGAGTCCTTTGGATGCATAAATTGCTGTCAGTTCATCGAGTTCATGCTCTGGCGTGTGCGTCAGTTCCCAAGTCTCCTTGGCGATATCTGCTTGTTCCGAGTCACGCTGGGAACTGACGGAAACATATTCGCCAATTGCCATAGATGCCGCACCAGCAACCAAGCCAGCAACCCCAGCTGTAATAATCGTGCTCCGGGTTGCTTCCGCTGCAGCGACACCCAAGATCAAACATGCTGTTGAGATAATTCCATCATTTGCACCAAGCACCATTGCTCGCAACAAACCAATGCGATGACTCAAGTGTCCTTCGTCGTGCTTTACCATGCCAAACACGCTACACCGCGAGCCAAATATTCTTTAACCCAACAAGCCATCGCGCAATGCGAGCAATCGTTTCATTGGACGATGCGTGCGCCGCTCTGCCTTGTCGGCATATTCGGTCAGTGCCAACAACGAATTAACCCCTAGCCATCGCAGTGGCTCAACTTCCCACTGTTTTGACTGATGATTCACAAGCGCGCAACGAGTAAGCGCATCGCCTGTGTCAGCAATCTGGTGTGCGAGTGTTCGGCCAACCAAACTTGACAATGCAACGCCATCTCCGACATATCCGCCTCCTGCACAGAGACCAGTTGTGGAATCAACATTTGCAAATGCATGCCAATCTCGTGGCGCACCAACAGGACCACCCCAGTGATGAGTAAATTGTGCATCGGCCACTTGTGGAAATATTTCTCGCACGGTTTTCTCAAGCCGACCATGAATTGTTTTGTTGCGGTCGTAACGATCAGAAATACTCGATCCAAAGTGATACGGCGCACCACGACCGCCGAATGCGATTCGACCGTCCGCAGTTCGTTGCGCGTAGGTCACCATATTGCGACCATCGGCAAAAGTCTCACGGTGATTCCAACCCAACGAATGCCACACAGAATCGGAAAGTGGCTCGGTAGCCACCATCAATGAATACAGCGGAACGATCTTTCGCTTGCCAGCAGGAAGTTGCGATGTGAAGGACTCAAGAGCGTTCACTACCCACTTGGCACGAACTTCGCCTCGCTCCATCACGACTCTTCGTGGCTCAATTGTGATCGCACGTGAATCCTCGAAAATTACGACGCCAAGATTCTCAATCGTTCTAGCCAACCCTGTCACCAACTTCCACGGGTTCACAACAGCGCAGTGCGGGCTATACATGCCACCAAGAGTGGAGGAAACGCGAATGCGTTGAGAGATCTGGTCGGCACTTTCCCAAGTCATATCCAAATCGCTAAAGCCGGCAGCATGCCAATCATCTATGTAGTGATGCAATCGCTCCACGTGCGCAGGGTCGGAGGCCGATGTGATGGTTCCGCCCTTGTGGAAATCGCAGTCAATATTGTTTGACTGAGCAACGCGAGCAATTTCATCCACAGTTGCAAACATTTGATCCTGCAAAAATCGCATCGCCTGTGAGCCATGTTCGGCAGACATCTCGCTTGGTGACATTGGCAAAAATGCACTGCACCATCCACCGTTACGACCGCTCCCCCCAAAGCCGACAAATTGCGACTCAACTATCGATACCGACAGTTGCGGAGCGAGTTGCTTGAGATAAAAAGCTGTCCACAAACCGGTGTAACCACCACCGACAATCACGACATCGGACTCGACAACACCATCTACAGCACTGCGGCGACTGGATGAGTCAAACCGCGCGCCATCTTGCCAGAGTGGGAGCGCGCGACCAAGAGTCATGAAGATCAAAAACTACAGCAGTGTGGCTGGTACCGAACTCATCTCGAGATGCAACTCGCTGCCGGTATATGGATTCGCGAGAGCGACTTTCTCATTCAGTTCAATACCCAAACCAGGTTCGGTTGGCGGAATAATGAAGCCACCCTCAAACTTGATTGACGTTTTCACGAGTTCGGCATGAAACCCCTGCCAACCTTGAATGGTTTCGAGAATCAAAAAGTTCGGTGTGCATGTCGCCAACTGAATGTTGGCGGCGGCGACAACTGGACCGCAATACAAATGCGGTGCAATTTGCGCGTGATACACCTCGGCCATTGAGGCAATTTTTTTGCCTTCAAGCAATCCACCACAACGACCAAGGTTCGGCTGCAGAATCGAAGCTGCACCAGTTTTGAGAAGCTGATGAAATTCGTACTTCGTCGTCAACCGCTCGCCCGCCGAAATAGGAATGCTCGTCGCGCGAGCAACCTTGGCGATCTCTTCCGGAGAATCTGGTGGAACTGGCTCTTCAAACCACAACGGGTCATACTTTTCGAGTTGCTTGGCAAGTCGAATTGCGCCAGACGCACTGAATTGACCGTGAGTGCCGAACAAAATATCGGCACGAGTGCCAATTGCTTCGCGTACTGCGCGAACCATCTTGACTGACAGGTCAATCGCATGCAACGCAGGTTGGCGACCGTCAAAAACAGAATACCTTCCGGCTGGATCAAACTTGACTCCCGTAAAACCGCGCTCAACTTCCCGCACCGCAGCCTCAGCAGCAGCATCGGGGTCGCTATACACAGGGTCATCTGCATACACATCAACACCAACTGGTGGATAGAGATACGTATATGCACGCAATTTTTCGTGCACTCGACCGCCGAGCAATTCGTAAACGGGTTTGCCAGTTTCTTTGCCACAGATATCCCACATGGCCATTTCGATACCGCTGACAATTCCGCCCGTTGTGAGGTCGGGGCGTAACGAATACCCACGGCCATATACATTGCGCCACATCACTTCGATATGGAATGGATCTGTGCCGATTACATGTCGTTGAGCCACTTCTTCAATCATCTTGGCTACAAGATGTGGAGAATAGGTTGCGGTATATACCTCACCAATTCCTGTAATGCCGGAATCAGTTGTGAGTTTTACAAAAATAAAATAGCGACCACCAAAACGCGGTGGTGGGTTTCCCACCACAAATGTTTTGACGTCGACAATTTTCATCGGTTGACAGTCGCCTAGAAGACAATCACGTTGCGAAGTGCCTCGCCGCGCTTTACTGCGTCGATGGCTTCATTGATCTCTTCAATCGGATACGTCTTGGTAACAAGTTCGTCCAACTTGACACGACCCTGGTTGTACAAGCCAACAAGGTTCGGAATGTCAACTTGGATACGCGCGGAACCCATCTTTGACCCCAAGATGTTCTGGCTGTATGCAGCCATCGTGCCTGGATCAATTTCGGACATCACGCCGCTCGCCGGCATACCCACCAACACAACCGAGCCGCTCTTTGCCAACATGCCGTACGACGAGTCGAATGCAGACTTCACACCAACAGTGACAAACACATAATCAGCTCCGCGACCATCGGTGAGTTCAAGAACTCGCTCAGCAACATTTTCAGTCTTTGAGTTGACGCCGTGTGTTGCTCCAAACTCCTTAGCGGCAGCAATCTTGTTATCGGCAATGTCAATGGCGATGACAGTGCGAGCGCCGCTTACACGAGCGCCCTGAATCGCATTGAGTCCAACGCCACCAGTACCAATTACGACGACGTGGCTACCAGCGGGAACTTTTGCAGTGTTAGTCACCGCGCCGAAGCCAGTGATGACACCACATGCAAGCAATGATGCGCTTGCCATCGGAATTGTTTTTGGAACCGCTACGCACTGCGACTCGTGTACGAGCACAAACTCTGCAAAGCCACCAGTTCGCATGCTCTGCACAATCGAGTTGCCTTTTGCATCGGTAATTGGCGACTTGGCATCGAGCGGAAACTGCGTGGTGCAAGTAACCGGGTTGCCCATGCTGCAACCATGGCAGTGTCCACATGAACGAATCAGCGTGACTACAACATGCTCTCCGACTTTTACAGTTGTGACGTCTGCGCCAACTTTTTCGACAACACCAGCACACTCGTGTCCATAAATCGCTGGCAATGTCCCGCCCCATGAACCTTCTGCATATGTGATGTCACTGTGGCAAATTGCAACAGCAGAAACTTTGACGCGAACTTCACCCGGACCAGCATCAGCGAGTTGAACATCCTCAATTACTAGTGGCTTACCGAACTCGCGACAAACTGCTGCTTTCATAGAAATGATCTACTTTCTTGCTCTCGGGGGTTTAAACGGACTTACTTAATGTAGTCGGCTGACTCGTAATCAAGAATGTCCATCAAGGCCTCAAGATGCAACTCGGCTGCCTCTGGATATTCTCGCCACTGTTTACACGCAAGGGCCGCCGTCGCGTTATCGACCAATTGCAACTCGCGCCCTGTGGAAAGCGCGATCACCTGCAGTTGGGCTGCTTTCTCAAGGTAATACAACTCATCAAATGCTTGTGCAATCGTGTCCCCCACGACCAACACGCCGTGGTTTGCGAGAAACAAGATGTCCTTGCCATCAGTCAGAAGCGAAGCCACCCGCTCACCCTCGGTTGGCTCAAGTGCCATACCCGCGTAATGACGGTCGTAAGCAATGCGTTTATAAAACCGACACGCATTTTGATCCAGCATCAAGAACTCAAAGTTTTTCAAGCTTGCAAGTGCCGTTGTGTACGGCATATGCGTGTGCAAAATGCATCTCGCCCGCGGCACATTGCGATGAATGTACGAATGCAAAATCCAAGCCGTTGCATCTACGTTCTCTGCAACTGGGTCTGAGGCTCGCTCGGACGAAGTTACTAATGCCAACTGACTCGCCTGCGCACGAGAGAAATGCATGCCTCGTGTGTTGATCAAAAAATCTTGACCGTCGTCGCTGACAGCAGCACTGAAATGGTTTGCTACACCTTCGTGATACTCAAGTCTGGCAGCCCAGCGAAATGCAGCTGCTAGTTCTTTGCGCGTTCGCTCGTGATCCATGCGTCCCCCAACTACACCTATCGCGTTGGGTGAACCCTATTCCAATTCGGCAGGAAAACCAGGTGCGCGCAAGTCTGAACCAGTTGCGTCTTCGAGCAACTTGACTACTTGCGACGACCATGCTTCTCCGCCGTAAGCGGCCTTTGCCAACACAAACTGCTCATTGGTCAATGTTGCCAGAGCAAGAGGCACACCAAACTCTTTGCCATACCCCAGAGCAAAACCCATGTCCTTGAGTGCTAAGTCCATAGTGAAATTGATGTTGTAGCTGCCGTTAAGAATCACTTGGCTTTCTGTTTCGTGCACAAAGCTATTGCCCGAAGATTGCTTGATCGCTTCGAAGGCAACACCGAGGTCGAGGCCTCCGCGCTTAGCAAGCATTAACGCTTCACCCGCAGCAACCAAGTGAATGAATGCCAGCATGTTGGTAATTACTTTGATGACTGCAGCACTCCCCAACTTGCCGATGTACAACACTGGCTGCCCCATCGCGTTCAGCGCTTTTTCATGCGCTTTGAAAACTGCTTCTTCGCCACCGACGAGCACCGTGATGTCTCCGTGCGCTGCTTTGTGGACACCTCCAGTTACAGGCGACTCGAGCACATTGATACCCTTTGCTTCGCACATCGCACCGAGAC
>CAINTF010000013.1 GCA_903853285.1 uncultured Acidimicrobium sp.
CAATGCCGCATTTGCGGCAGCAACATTGGCCAAGTCGGTCAATTGGCCGATTCTGGTGTTTGTGCCCGAAAACGCAGCGAGCGAACTCACCGATCTATTGCTGAGTGTCGAAGCAACAATCGTTCGCTGTCCTCGACTTGAAAGCGATCCGCCCGGTGATCCGTGCGTTCATAGATTTCGTGAAGCGGTTGCCAATGGCGCAATTCCATTCGGAGTTCAAGGCACAGAAAATGCTTGGTGTCTTGATGGTGGGCGAACGATTGGGTGGGAGATCGCCGAGGCTCAGGAACATGTCAGTGGTCCACCGATCGATCGAATTTTTGTACAGGTAGGTGGCGGTGCGTTTGCGGCGTGTGCATCAGCAGGCTTATTTGCTGGAGGTCTCCGTCCGCTTCTGCACAGCGTGCAAACCGAGAGCTGTGCACCGTTAGCAAGGGCATGGAATGCGGCGTCGAAGTCTGGTGGAGCACGCAATGCTGGCTCTCGTTGGAACGAATGCATGTGGCCGTGGGAGAACCCAACTGACTCTCTCGCCGATGGGATTCTTGACGATGAAACCTACGACTGGGTGCAGGTATGCAACGCCATGTCGGAAAGCGGCGGATCGCCAGTGGTTGCAACTGAACAACATGTTGTTGATGCGTACGCACTTGCGCACCGTGTGACGACAATCAATGTAAGCCCAACCGGCACGGCAGGCTTGGCTGGATTGCTGGCAATGCGCGACCAAATTGCCAACGACGAACGAATTGTCGTTGTGTTTAGTGGCGTACGACGCAGCTTTATGCCACTACCGAAGTAGTAGTCTGTTCGCCATGACGTTCAATAATTCCCTTGATGTACCTTTCCAACCTGCGGTTGGCCTCGAAGGTGGACCAGAATCCCAAAACAACATTTTTCTTCGATTGCTCAAGAGCCGTGTAATCATGCTCGGTAGCGATGTCAACGACGATGTAGCAAACCAAATCTGTGCTCAATTGTTGTTTCTTGAAGGTGAAGATCCAAAAGCAGACGTTTGGTTGTACGTCAATAGCCCTGGTGGTTCAATCACCGCAGGTATGGCGATCTACGACACCATGCAGTTCATTAGTTGTGATGTTGCCACGGTGTGTTTGGGTCTTGCTGCGTCAATGGGTCAGTTCTTACTCACTGCAGGTACTGCTGGCAAGCGTTACACATTGCCGAACGCTCGCATCATGATGCACCAACCACTTGCTGGTTTGCGCGGTCAAGCTTCCGACATTGCAATTCAGGCAGAGCAGTTGGCTTTCACAAAGCATCGCATGGCCGAGCTCACGGCGCATCACTCTGGTCAGGCAATTGAGCAGATTCAAAAAGATTCAGAGCGCGATCGCTGGTTCACACCTGAGAAGGCAAAAGAGTATGGCCTTGTCGACAAAGTAATTGTGAAGCGCGGAGAGATTCGCTAAATATAACGATTGCAAATTTGCTGTTTGTTACGGCAGCGTTGTTGCAGTATTAGTAATTGCGGTATCAGTAGTTAGAACATCGGTAGTTGCAACTTCGGTTACGGGAGCTTGGACAACTGAAAGTCCGGTCGAGATGTCAACACCGCATGTTGCGAGCACCCATGTTGATGCAGCTATGGCGCTTTTTTCGGATGCGTAAGACAAATCAACTACTTCTTGCACGCTCGCGGGGTCAGACGCTTTGATCTTCGACGCTTTTTCCATCAGCAATGTGAGCGCATCCCAATCAGCCTCAACTTGCAAAGGTGCAACTTTCTGCAGATTCTTGAAATGCTTGACTGTCGATTTGATCATCGCGGGGGTCGCTGGTTGCTCAGCAATGCCCGGCATTTCGAGCGCCAACTGACGGCAAAAGTTGGTGGCGGTTCGTTCGGGGGAAGCGCAGCCAAGTAGGCCAATCAAGATCAACGCGCCTAACAGTGCCGAACCTGCACGGAAGCGTGTTGAAACTTGCTGACGAATCACCGTTCTAGTATCTCACGCCAGATTCTCGAAATCTTGCGTTCTCGAAATCTTGTGTTGTAGCAACACATTGGTGAGTGGCGTCGTACACATTGGTGATCATGGCCTTTGCATCAGTACGTTCTTCAACATTGCTGGGGGTTCAAGGTAAGGCTGTCGACGTTGAGATACATGTCGGCATGGGGCTGCCCGGCTTCACCATTGTTGGTCAACCAGACGAAGCGTGTCGAGAGTCGCGCGACCGAGTGCGTGCTGCGTTGCTGTCGTGTGACTTGCCATGGCCAAATAGGCGCATCACAGTGAACCTCGCTACAGCCGTGCACGAACGTAAAGGCGGTGCCGGTCTCGACGTAGCAATCGCTATTGGTTTATTGATTGTGCAAGAAGTTTTGCCACACGAAGTTGCGGAGCGATATGCGTTTATCGCCGAGCTTGGCCTGGATGGAACTCTTCGACCTGTTGCTGGAGTAGTACCGCTAGTGGCCGCAATTGACGATCGCATCGTGGTTGTCGCTCATGAGAGCGAGCGCGAAGCTCGAATTGCTGCTCGCAATGAAGTCGTCTGTGCTCAAACCCTTGCTCATTTAGTGCAATGCCTGGTTGGTGAATCTGTATGGACGCCCGCAACAATTCGAAAAATGGTCAACGTCGCAATTCCAAGCATTGATATGAAAGATGTGCGTGGTCAAACTGCAGCGCGCCACGCACTCGAAATCGCCGCCGCTGGAGCACATCATTTGTTGTTCGTTGGTCCACCGGGAGCAGGAAAGTCGATGCTTGCACAACGCATCAGTGGCATTCTTCCTGCATTGACCGATGCCGAAGCTGTGGCAACCACGATCGTTCACTCTGCTGCACAAATTCCATTGCCAGTAACTGGGATTATCACGTTGCCTCCATTTCGTGCGCCACACCATTCGACCTCGCTCGTAGCGATGGTTGGGGGAGGAGCGACCACGATGCGGCCGGGGGAAATCTCGCTCGCTACAAATGGCGTGTTGTTCCTGGACGAATTGGGCGAGTTCGCGCCAACAGTATTGGATGCATTACGCCAACCGCTTGAAGATGGGGTTGTGCGTTTGGCTCGTGCAAAATCGAGCGTCACGATGCCGGCCAAGTTTTTGCTTCTTGCAGCAACTAATCCGTGTCCGTGTGGAGAGGGAATGCCCGGAGTGTGCGTTTGCGACGACGGTGCCAAGAAGCGTTACTTACGTCGATTTTCTGGACCGTTGCTGGACAGGTTTGATTTACGAGTTGCAGTAAGCCGTCCTCATGTTGATGAATTGCTCGCAGATACTCCAGCAGAATCCTCGGCTGCAGTAGCTCAACGCGTGTCGCGAGTGCGAGAGATTGCGATGCTGCGCAGCGGATGTTTAAATTCAGACTTATCACCCGACTTGCTAGATGAATATGCTCCACTTACTACCGCTGCTGCAGCACTGCTGCGTTATCACTTGGAACGAGGACGCTTGTCGGGGCGTGGCTATCACCGAATTCGGCGGGTAGCTCGAACCATTGCC
>CAINTF010000014.1 GCA_903853285.1 uncultured Acidimicrobium sp.
AAGACGGCTCCGTGGTAATTCCAGAAGCGTTGCACCCGTACATGCGCGGCATCACGCATATCTCACCAAAGTAATTGGCTGGTTGGCAGTCATGACACTGCGCGATCGACGCATTCAATACGAAACTGCTGGACTAGATCGCAGCGATCTGAACGATGATCCATTTACACAATGGAATGCTTGGTATGAGGAGGCTGCATCTGCGGGAGTAGCGGAACCAAACGCAATGTCGGTGGCAACTATTGCGGCCGATGGAATTCCCGATGCCCGAATTGTTCTTGCACGTCAAGTTGATGCAAGTGGCTTGGTGTTTTACACCAACTACACAAGCGATAAAAGTGCACAACTGGAATCGCACCCAGTGGCATCAGCGGTTTTTTCGTGGCTCGACTTGCACCGCCAAGTGCGGGTTCGTGGTTCCGTGCGCAGAGTTGCGGAGTCACAAAGTGATGAGTATTTTGCATCGCGACCTCGCGAATCACAACTTGGTGCGTGGGCTTCACCTCAATCACAAGTGATCAGCGATCGCTCGGTGTTAGTCGAACGACTTGAGCAATATCGCAAGCAATTTGATGGTGCCGATGTGCCTCGTCCACCCATGTGGGGCGGTTGGGTAATTGAGCCAATCGCTTTCGAATTTTGGCAAGGCCGACCAAGTCGCTTACATGATCGCTTTCGGTACTCGCGCTCGACCATTGCCTCAACGGCGTGGACCATCGAACGCCTCGCCCCCTAACAAGTTTTAAACTTTAGGGGTCTATTCGCTCCAGGTATGCACTGAACTCACGAGTCCAGTGATCAGAGACTGCGTATGTGGGGTGAGGTGTGGACCTTCCCAGTCCCACCACAGTGGGCTTGATCCACGCACGCGCGGGGGAAGCTCGATCTGGACTCCACGATTGCGCACACGATTAACTGGGTTGTCGTCGTGTTGACCAGCCAAGTCAGATGGAATGTTGGCAAGATCGTCTTCGATTTCATAGGCAGGCAATGCAGTGCGTAGATGACCAGCAACATGCGAGGCAAGCGCACGATTTTGTCCGCCCAGCAACAAGGTGGTGAATAATCCTTTGCGCCCGTAACCGTGAATGGTGATCACGACATCTATGTGATCCAGAAATGTTGCAAGAACAGGTGAATGCTCCGGATCAATTTGGTGTGATGGGATATGCCACTTGAGCGCGGCTGGTTGGTGAATGCCGTAGTAGGAAGCCCCAGATTGTTCTGCTGCTGCCTGCGCAATCACGTCTGTTTGTTCTTCTAAGCCTCCGCCATGAAAGGCCATAAAACCAAACTTGCTGCGCAGAATGCTCGACTCTACGACCTCGGGGTGTGCAAGGAGGTCAGCGAGCATTATGACCTCTTGCTACTTCGTGATCGCAACTGATTGACGAAGATCGCACCACCGATAACAACAAAGAAAACCACACCGAGACGCCACGAACCTTGACGTTGCAAGAAAGTGGCAACAGATGATTGCCAACCTTCAACATTTTGTGTGACGTTGCCAGCAGATGAGCGCTCAGACACCGCGACATACCAATACCACGTGAGATAGAGGCCGGTGAGCACTATGAAACCGGAAGCAAGTTTGTCCATGTAGCGCAAACCGTTTCTCAACACTCGCAAAAGTCCACCTTGAGCCACAGCAAGTGTGACGGTAAGTGTGCTCACGAGAAGCCCCATGCCTACGCCATACAACACGAGGCTGAATACGCCGGAGACAAAACCATGTAGTCCGATAGAGCCAAAAATTGCGGTAGTGAGAAAACCGATGGTGCAACCAATGCTTGCAACTGCGTATGCAATGCCAAAGACAAACATGGCACGTAGTGATCGGTCTCGTTCTCCTCCAATTGACGGCGTGATAAACGAAGGTTTCCAACCAGCGAGCATCGCAAGACCCATAACAACCAACGCAACTCCTATGAGGAGTCCGGCATATTTTGCATTGAGCTCAATCCATTGCGTGAACAGGCGAGAGATAGTGCCGATCACAAGAAATACGAGCATTAACCCACTGGAAACCGCGGCACTAACCAGTAGTGCGCGACGAATTGGTGCCTTTTGAGCAGCAGGGTTGGCCGAATCGATTCCCAAAAAATACAACAGGTATGCGGGAAGCAAAACGAAACCGCACGGGTTAACTGCAGCGAGAATGCCGAGCATAAAGCTGTAGGCAAAGTTACCTTCGATTGCGAGAACGACTGTGCTTGTCATTGTGCAAACCATTTGGTGATCAGTGACTCAAGTTTGTCGGCGGTGATTTCTCCTGCAACTTGGTCGACAATTACTCCCTGTGCATCGACAAACAGCGTCATTGGTGCAGTTCCGATGCCAAGGGCACCGATAAATGAACCAGATGGATCAAACATGATGTCATACAAAACGTTGTATTTTGCAGCGAATGCTGTTGCCGTTTCAATTGAGTCATTCATATTGATGCCAACAAACCGAACCGTTGAACTATGTGTATCGGCGCTTGCTGCCAACACCGGCATTTCGCGGCGGCAAGGCTCACACGTGGAGTACCAAAAATTGAGAATCAGCGGCTTGCCAATGAGCGTGATTGATTCGATCGTCTTGTTGTCAAGAGTGAGAAGCGATACTTCGGGCAGGCTCGTTCCGGCAACCGCACTGTTGGTTGCGATTGTTGGATATGGCACTTCGCCTGGGGTTGTTAAATGAGCATCAAGAGTTGGTTCGGATGCGCTGCTCCACAACCATCCACCGCCGACACTGACAGCCAGTACAACTGCAGCAATCAACAACTTGCGTTGATGCGGAGGAGAAAGGAGCACGAAAACACTTTACTAGAGCGTTTTCGTGCCCCTTCAGTTGTCTTATGCCACGAGGTGCCGGGGGATTGGCACTTCGTCAACAACGGTGACACGTATATTGCGTGTTACTGGTCTGCCACGTGGTCGCTTTGTTGCACAAATACGACCTTCTTCGAGGAGCTCACCGCCCCACACGCCCCAAGGCTCCGCGCGATCGAGTGCACCGAGTAAACACTCGGCCTGCGAGGAACACTTCGAACACACAGCTTTGGCGCGCTGAATGTCAACAAACTCTTCCGAGAAGAACAGGTACGACAACGTTCCGTTGCCGTCGCTGCATCGTTTGGCCGACAACACGAGTGTTTCGTGTTGTTCTTCTGGCGCTATTAGTGTTTGCATTTTTCTGTTCCTTTCATTGCTGGTTTTGTTTGTATTGATTGGCTTCACGTCGGAGAATGCTTTTCGGGGGGAAATAAAAAAGCCGCCGGGATTTCTCCCAGCGGCCTCATGGCGTTCTCCGACGTGAAATCTGTTACGTCTGGATCCCCAGGAGGCCTTTGACCGGGCGCTTCGTGAAATCTTTCGAATATTTCGCGACTCCGGCCTGCATATCAAACCAGCGTGAATAACGGCTGGTGGTTGCGGCTACTACGGCCACGGTCGCAAACGCGCGCGCGCCAGCAACAAGTGCTGACGAATTGCTACGGGAATTGGCGAGTTGCAACATGGGCTATGAAGCAAACCACTTCTTCAGGCCAATTGCAAGCGATTTAATGTGAATACCCACAAGACCCAATGCCCTATAGGGTCTGAGCATCATGTGGCACCCTACAAACCCCGTTGAAATGCCCAGCCATGGCAGGGTTTTTGGCAGTGAGCGCAGGGTGCGGCTCGGCGATGTCACCCCCAAAGGGCGTCTGCGCCTGGATGCGACTGCTCGCTATTTGCAAGACATTGCCAACGACGATGCGGTCGACGGAGCCTATTCCGACATCCACGGTTGGGTGGTGCGCCGCACCGAAATGTGGGTCCATCAGTTTCCGTTATACATGACCGATGTTTCTGTAAAAACTTGGTGTGGTGGTTACGGCTCACATTGGGCGGAGCGTCGAACAACGATTACTTCACACGACGGCGCGCACATTGAGACCGCAGCATTGTGGGTGCATGTTGACATGCAAACAATGAAACCGACACCGTTGCCCGAGGATTTTTTGCAGATGATCGACGAAGCAAGCGCTGGTCGAAAAATTCGCTCAAGTTTTTTAATTGGCAAATCGTTGCCACCTCTTGATGCAGCGGGTGCGACAAGCGAAGCATGGCCAGTGCGATTTGCCGACATGGATGCGGTTGGGCACATGAACAATGCGTCGTATTGGATTGCGCTCGAAGAGTACTTGTCTACTCACAGCGATGCTCGGCGTGCACCATTACACGTAACGAT
>CAINTF010000015.1 GCA_903853285.1 uncultured Acidimicrobium sp.
AATCCAAATTGACATTGATCAATTTGTGCTCGGCCCGGAATCGCGCGAGCCGGGCGACTCGATCAACCATTCGTGTTCCCCTAACTGCCGATTACGAAATGCAACACAACTCATCGCGATGTACGACATACGGGTTGGAGAAGAACTCACGTATGACTATGCGACAAGTGATACGTCGAACTACGACGAGTTTGAGTGCGCCTGTGGATCAGACAACTGTCGTGGTCATGTAACAGGCAATGACTGGCAGATTCCCGAACTGCAAAGTAGATACCAGAAAAGTTTTTCACCATACATACAGCGCAAGATTAAAGCAGCACAAGGTTCTCGCTTGCTGACTAAACACGATGTAGAAGAATTGATGAACAACTACGACGCCAACCCTCAAGACGCACTCATGCGTGCTCTACGTATTGCTACCGGTATGACAAATGCATCGTGGAAATCACTTGTTGCACAAGCTGTGACAGACCTTCAACAGCGGGAACTTTTGAACAGCGGCGATCAACTTTGCCTTGATCAATTGGCACAACAATTAAACGAACGAAGAACTATTTAAATTTTCTTTTCAAAGTCAATTGCGCAGGCGTCCGTACCGCCTGGCATTTTCTGGCGATTGCGCGCCACCCATCGATACACAACACCGGCAATCGGCGAAACAACCGGCAGCGACATTGCATAGCCTGCTGCGGTGATCAAGCCTCCGGCGTCTTTGCAAACACGCGCAACCGCTTTATGAGCGCTCAATGTTTGAGTCAAATCTTCACTCACCCACTGAACTGCTGTTTGACACTGCTCAACAGTGAGACCCATTTGCTCAAGATCAGCTTGTTGCCAAGCGACAATTCGAGGAACACTCGTGAAGTGTTTTTGCATCCACTGAACACAGCGGAGACAAAAGGCACAATCACCGTCATAAATCAGCGTGTTCACAAAAGTTTACGCTAGTCGCATCTCGCACTAAGTTGTGTTGCGTGTACAAGTTTTTGTTGCGACCAAAGTGGATGGCTTTTCATCTTTTGATCGTTGCACTTGTCACAATCATGCTGATGCTTGCCAACTGGCAGTGGCATCGGTATCACCAACGGATTGCATTCAATGCCACACTGATCGAACGAGTTGATGCCCCAACACAACCTCTCGAGCAAGTACTCGGCGCATTTCCATCAGCGAGCGATGCTGAATGGAGAAGCGTCCAAGTAGTGGGCACATATTTGCAAGGCCACGACCTTCGCGTGGCCAATGTGTCACAAGGTGGACGTGCCGGCTTTGACCCGGTGACACCTTTGCAGTTATCTGATGGTCGATTGATTCTCATCAATAGGGGTTTTGTGCCGCTCGGAGGGACTGTGCTTGATGCACCAGTTGGCACAATCACGTTGGAGGGCAGACTTCGTGCGTCTTCAGCGAAACGGCTCGGTCAGATTTCCGATGCTTCGAGTGGAGTGCTTACCGAAGTGCAACGCATAGATATCGAGAGACTTCAACAGCAGATGCCTTCCCAATTAGTCAATGTCTACGTTGAAATGCAAGCTTCATCACCTGCAGACGATGCAACATTGTCGAGAATTGCCGAACCTACTTTTAGTAACGGCCCACATCTTGGCTATGTGGGACAGTGGATTCTGTTTTCACTGTGCGCTCTAGGCGGTTGGTTCGCAATCGTGAGGCGCGAGGCAACTGACAAAAAGCAATCATCCCTCGGGGTGTAGCTCGATTTTCGCCATTCGGCGAAACTGTTCGATCACGTCTGGGCTTTTGTGCGTGGCATCAAGACTGCGATAGACCGTGTCCACATTGACGCTGATTCGTCCAAACTCTTTCCATTGAGCAAACGAACGACTGTTGTTACCCAAGATGTCGCGTGCGATTTCGCGTGCTGCATCAAATGCATCCATGCCTGCATCATGACGCAGTGTGGCTTCGCTCAACACAAACGAAAGATAGTCGCGTACTCGCGCAATGCCTGCTTTGTCAGTCAACGGTCCATGACCTGGCACAACGACATCAATGTCGAGTTCGGACATGAGATCGCAAGCTGCAATCCAGTTGTCCAAAGGACCTGCCCAAACGATCGGCGTGCCGCCAATAAACAAGATGTCACCGGTGTACAACGTTTTTGAGTCTGCAATGTAGGCGATTGTGTCACCCTGCGTATGTGCTGGGCCAACTTCAATCAGCTCAACTACCCGTCCGCCCACCTCGATGTCAAGACGTCCATCAAACGTGCGCGTCGGTGGCGACAGGTCGATGCCGCTGAAATCGAAATCGCCAAAGAAATGTCGAAACAACTCTCCGATTTCGCCAGGAGCATTGTTGAGTGCGGCCAGCATCGACGGTGGAACTTCCATCATCTCGTGCGCAGTGGCACTAGATGCAACGATTTCCGCGCCTTCCAACAACTGATTGCCATAACAATGGTCGCCGTTGGCATGTGTATTAACAACAGTTGATATCGGTGCACTTCGTGTAGCTACAGACATCGAATCAAGCATGCTTGCAGTGAGTTTTAGATCAAACAATGTGTCAACAAGCAGCGAGACGCCATCGCCAACAATGAGACCAGCGTTGCTGTAACCCCAACCGCCATCTGGCTGTAAGTACGCATACGAGTTATCGCCAACTTCGTGCAGTCCAAGGGTGTAGTCGTTGCTCATGACTGCAATTTAGACGCTCGTATTGAGCATTGCAGCACCAATCGCGCCTGCTTGCTCGCCCAATTGTGCTGCAACAAGTCGCGGGTGCGCACGATGCTGAGGTGAATACAGCAACTGCTCAAACCAGTGACCAATCCGCGGCATCACCACATCTGCCGAAACAATCACTCCTCCACCGACGACAATGACTTCGGGATCGGTCATGTTGGTCAGATTGACGAGACCGAGCGCAACCCACCTGGCAAATGTGTCAACAACATCGTTTGCATCTGTGTCACCAGCTTTTGCGCGAGACAACACCTCTTCACCTTTCTCGCCATTAGCCAAATACGACAGACCGTTACCAGAGGCATAGCGCTCCCAACATCCTTTGCGACCACACGGGCAGAGCGGTCCATCTGGATCGACAACCATGTGTCCAACTTCGCCAGCAAAACCGTGAGCACCGCGTTGCAGTACTGATCCGGCAATGAAACCGCCACCGATACCAGTGCCGAGTGTGATCACCCATGCATCAGTCGCGCCTTGCGCAGCACCCGATTTCCATTCGCCAAGTGCTGCGCACGTTGCATCATTTTCCACCAAAACTTTTTTACCAAGACGATCTTCCATCATCTGACGCAGCGCTAATTCTTTCACTCCAACCAAATTTGGTGATGCGCGAATTACACCTTCAGGAGTAATTAAGCCAGGGACTCCGATGCCGAGAGATGAAGCTTCTCCGAGGTGAGCAACTATTTCAATAAGCGTGTCACAGAGCGCATCAGCATGAGGTGTGGGTAAGCGAAATTGCTCGACCACTTTGCCGCTGTCGTCGACCGCAACACCAAGACATTTTGTGCCACCAACATCAATCCCAATTTTCATCGAACTATTTACATTTC
>CAINTF010000016.1 GCA_903853285.1 uncultured Acidimicrobium sp.
CATCTTGAATCGTGTGTGAAGTGGGCAGTGAGTACGCCGGCTAGTGCGACGAGCAACCCAACTTCCGCGCCGACATCTTCAAGCAACACCACGGGTAGTTCAGGTTGTTTTGAAGTTTGAATGAATCTCCACCACGACATCGACTTTGGTTTGGTGTGGTTTGCTTCCTTCATTGCAGTGCGTAACGAAAATGTTTCGAGGGCAATAGCTACGACAAGGATGCCGATTGCGATTCCAAGATTCGTGGATTCGTGTGGGTGCAGAAGTTTTTGCACTCCCTCATAAAAAGCAAACAAACCGCCCATGCTGAATAACACGAGAGCCACAACGAACGACCAGAAATAGCGCTCGCGTCCAAAACCAAATTGAAACTCTGCGTTGGGAGAGCGCTCCGAGCGCCTACTGCCCACAAGTAGGAGTGCTTGGTTGCCGGTGTCGGCAGCCGAGTGCACGGCTTCGGCCATCAGACCAGCCGAGCCAGTGATGGCTGCGCCGACAAACTTGGATACGGCAATTCCAAGATTGGCTCCAAATGCGGCATAGATCGCGCGCTTACTTCCGTCGTTCACGGCTCCACACTGCCACAGTGGGGTTTGAATAAACAACACGGCGATAGTATTAATGCCGTGAGCCCCTTTGCCAGCATGACATCAGAGACGACCGACAAGGCCAACACCATTGTCACGGTTACACCAATCGCGCACGTGAAGCTGCTCGAATTGCGCGACGCCGAGACAGAAGGCGAGCAGCTAGGTCTGCGCCTCGAGATCTTGTCTGAGCCAGGCGAAGACTTTCGCTACGACTTATCGTTCGACTTCTTCACCAAAGCAGCTTTTTCTGACGAGGTCCGAACAATTGACGGACTCAAGATCATCATTCCTGCAAAAGACATCGATTCGTTTCAAGATGCAGTCATAGATCATTCCGATACTCAGGGCTTGTTGATTCGTAACCCAAACAAACCAAAGTCTGCACAGATCGAAGGACTCGTTAATGACGATGAAGTCTCTGCCGAAATCGAGGCAATTGTTGTTGCAGAGGTAAACCCAATGCTTGCCTCGCACGGCGGCTTTGTTACTTTCGCTGGTCACGACAAAGAGGGCACTGCGTACTTCACGATGGGCGGCGGTTGTCACGGTTGCTCAATGAGTCGTCAGACAATGCTTGAAGGCGTGGGCACAATGGTGTCTGAGAAGATTCCTGCGATTACCAAAGTGCGAGACCTCACCGATCACTCGACAGGCGCGAACCCCTTTTACTCGTAACCTTCAGGCATGACCGTGCCTGAAACTCCAGTGCGCATGCCAGCTGTTTTTCTGGCCCACGGAAGCCCGATGAATGCGGTCGAGCACAATGACTACACCGAAGCGTGGTCCGCTTTTGGAAAGTCGATTCGAAAACCTGCTGCGATCCTGGCAATTTCTGCACATTGGTATGTCAATCAGTTGGCGGTTACCGCAATGAAGAAGCCGCGAACCATTCATGACTTCAGTGGGTTTCCGCCAGCATTATCCACATTTGATTACCCCGCTGATGGAAGTCCAACTCTTGCTGCTCGTGTTGCAGATCTGTTGTCACCGCGTGCAGTGGTACTTGATGAATCGCAATGGGGTTTAGATCACGGTACTTGGTCTGTGTTGTGTCATGTGTTTCCAGAAGCCAACGTGCCTGTCGTGCAACTGTCTATTAATCGCACACTTGATCCATTGGAACAAATTGCCATCGGTAGAGCTCTTGCACCACTTCGTGACGAAGGAGTACTTGTGGTGGGCAGCGGAAATATTGTGCACAATCTCGGACTTATTGACTGGAGCGCGCGCGGAACTGGTGCCGACTGGGCACAACGCTTTGATTCGCAGACTCGAGAGATGCTGACGAGCAATAATCCCAGTCGAGTAATTGAGATGCTCAACCAACCAGATGCGCGAAAAGCTGTGCCTACACCAGAACATTTCTTACCAATTGCGTTTATCGCCGGGATGGCTGATGTTGCAAGAACTTCGTTAGAGGTGATTACACATGGTTGCGAAATGGGTTCGCTCTCGATGACGTCGTACGTATTGCGCGACTGAACAAGCTATTTGTAGTCGGTAGTTTCGCGAATCTTGTCAAAGATTGGGTTGAGCGCTGCGAATACATCACCGGCATCAATTAACTTTTGATGTTCTCCAACAAACTTGATGTGTCCATTAATAAATGCCTCTTGAGCATTGAGCACCCCTGTTGCTACGGCAACAGCGGTTTCCCAAGGCTCTGTAAAGCGGACATCTTCTGGTGACGCTTCTCCGCGTGTCAGCGTGGCGACACCATTTCCTACTTGTAGGTGATACACAACTTCTCCATGAGGAGTGCCGGTTACAACTTGAGTGAGACCAACTGTGTGTTGATGTGCAAGTTGCTGCAAAGTCACATCTGCTGCAACAGCAGAACTAACAGCCTGAATCCACTCGGCTGACAAGTATCGAAGCTCCGACACTTGTCAGCCGAACTGTGTGAATGTTTGGTTAGGCGGCAACCATGCTCACCGACTTGCGTCGGGAGAACATGATGGAGATGATCAGGATCACGAGTGCAACACCAGCGATTGAAAGGCGTACGCCGTCATTGTTGTGGTATTTGATGATCGCTGGCAATGTCAACAACGCAACAAGGTTCATCACCTTGATCAACGGGTTGAGTGCAGGACCAGCGGTGTCCTTGAATGGATCGCCAACAGTGTCACCGATAACCGCAGCCTTGTGTGCTGCCGAACCCTTGCCACCGTGGTGACCGTCTTCGATGTACTTCTTGGCGTTGTCCCATGCTCCACCTGCGTTGCTCAAGTAGTTGGCCATCAACTGGCCAGTGAGAATAACGCCGGCCAAGAATGCTCCGAGTGCTGCGTAACCGATACCGAAACCAACGATCACCGGTGTGAGTACTGCGAGCAGTGCTGGGGTAGTGAGCTCACGCAACGACGCTGCGGTGCAGATGTCGATGACTGGGCCGTAGTCAGGTTGCTTTGTGCCGGCCATGATGCCGCCATCAGCAAACTGGCTGCGCACTTCTTGCACAACGACACCAGCTGTGCGACCAACCGCACGAATTGCGAGTGCCGAGAACATGAATGCAATTGATCCACCAATGAGCAGACCAATGAATGTCTTCACGTCCGAAACGTTGATCTGTGTTTCTGGTGCCTTAAAGATTGCGTCGCCCACAAGACCAAGCTTGAGTTCGCCAGCAATTGTCTCGATGTATGAGGCAAACAACGCAACTGCGGCAATTACTGCCGAACCAATTGCGAAGCCCTTTGTAACAGCCTTTGTGGTGTTGCCCACTGCGTCAAGGCTGACCAAGATTTTGCCGGTTTCGCCGTGTAACTCGCCAGCCATTTCTGCAATGCCAGCGGCGTTGTCAGATACAGGACCAAACGTGTCTTCCGAAACGATGACGCCGGTTGTTGCAAGCATTCCCATTCCACAAAGTGCAACGAGATAGAGCGAGAACTGAATGCTTCCGCCACCCATCCAGATGGTTGCACCAAGAGCGATTGCGATGCACAAGATTGCGTACACCGATGACTCGAGGCCAGATGCAGTTCCAGCAAGCACAACTGTTGCTGGTCCTGTTTCTGTTGATTCTGCAATTTCTTTAACCGGACCATATTCAGTTCCAGTGAAGTACTCAGTGAGACGGCTCAATACTTGAGCAAGGATCAAACCAACCACAACTGCACCGAACAAACGCATACCGATGTTGGACATGGTGACTTGGTTTTCGCCGAACTGAACTGAACCCTTGTCAGGGTTTCCGACGTAATAGAACGAGAGGAAGAACGTACCAATAACAGTGATGATTCCTGCTGTGAGGAAGCCACGGTTGATTGGCTTAAGCGCATTCGTTTCGCCCTCTTTCGCGCGCACTGAGAACACACCAGCAATCGAAGCGATGACGCCAATGGCGCGTGCTGCGAGTGGGAATACCAAACCAAGTGCTGGGTTGAGGCCAACAGCGTTGAATGCTGCAACACCCAAGATGATTGATGCAACGAGAGTTACTTCGTAGCTTTCAAACAAGTCGGCTGCCATGCCTGCACAGTCACCAACGTTGTCACCAACGTTGTCGGCGATTGTTGCTGGGTTACGTGGGTCGTCTTCTGGAATTCCAGCTTCTACTTTGCCCACCAAGTCAGCGCCTACGTCGGCTGCTTTTGTGAAGATGCCACCACCAACGCGAAGGAACAATGCCAACAGTGATCCACCGAAGCCGAAGCCAACCAACATTGCTGACGATGTGTTTTGGAACAATGCGATGATCACGGTTGCGCCGAGCAAACCAAGACCAACGGTGAACATACCTGCAACGCCACCAGTGCGGAATGCAACTTGCAATGCATCCTTCATCGAGCCGCGTCGCGCAGCTGCAGCTGTGCGGACGTTGCCGCGAGTTGCGAGTGTCATGCCGATGTAACCAGTAAGTCCAGATGCAACACAACCAAGAATGAACGCGAGTGTGCGATACAAACCGGATTCAACAATCGAAAGTGCAGATCCACCTTGTGGTTTGTCGATTGCAACTGAAGTAAGGAACACGACTGCGCCCACTGGCACAAGGATCATGCCGATGGTGCGAAACTGACGCTTCAAGTACGCCAATGCGCCAACCTGAATCGCGCCTGCGATTTCTTTCATCTTGTCGGTGCCTTCATCTTCTTGAAGGACTTTGATCATGAGGTACCAGCCAACGAGCAAAGCCAAAATGGCCGATGCTCCTGAAAGACCGAGAATGAGCCATTCTCCGCCCTTCAAAGTAAATGTTTGCCAGCCGCCTTCGGTTGCAAGTATTGACGTCACGTGTTATCTCTCCGTTATGTGATGCTGTGCTCACCAGGGTGGGGGCCACAGTTTTGTACCTCGCAAGTGTAGAGAATCTGCGCCCCAATAAGCGAAATACCCATATCGGGGTGATGCTTTTGGCGGTTTGGCCGACCCGCTTGAGACAATGTTCACGCCCCGATTACGACTATATATATAGCCAAATCAAGAGGGGATGCCTGTGCCCGTCGTGCTCACAAGTATTCTGACATCGATGGTTACTTCGCCCACCGTAAATTCCGAGGCTCTTCGACGAGCCCCAGTCACTGGCACAGCATTACAGGCCCGCAAAAAGCGTCCGTTCTTGCTCGACCTGTATTCCACTTCAGTTGGCAAAAAGTATGCAATGGCTATCTCGGGTATCGCGATGATGGGCTTTGTGCTGTTTCACATGATCGGCAACTTAAAGATGTATCTAGGTGCCGTCGCCCTCGATCACTACGCCGAATTTTTGCGTGCCTTGCTGTATCCGATCATGCCAAAAGGTGTGATGTTATGGATCTTGCGTGGTGGTTTGATTTCGATGTTGTTCTTGCATCTTCATGCAGCATGGTCGCTGACCAAGCTCAATCGACATGCTCGTCCAGTCAAATATCAAGGTGCACGCGACTATCAAGTTGCAAAGTTTGCAAGCCGCACCATGCGCTGGACCGGAATGATTGTGCTCGCATATTTGGTGTGGCACATTCTTGATCTCACATTGGGTGTTGTAAATGCAACTGGCACCAACGGAGAGTTCGTTACTGGCGAGGTCTACAACAATGTGGTGCGCAGTCTTGATCGACCTGTTGTTGCAGCGTTTTATGTTGTTGCAAATATTTTGTTGGGCATTCACCTTTTCCATGGTGCGTGGAGCATCTTCCAGTCGCTTGGTTGGAATAATCCCCGCTTCAACAATTGGCGCCGTGGTTTTGCCACTGGGTTCGCCACCATCATTGTTGTCGGCAACGTTTCGTTTCCGATTGCTGTCATTGCCGGAATTGTCAAATAGGGGAATATAGACATGACATACACATTTGACGCCAAGATTCCTGCTGGTCCACTGACCGAAAAGTGGGACAACTACAAACAGAACGCCAAGTTGGTAAACCCAAACAACAAGCGCAAGTTCAAGATCATCGTGGTTGGTACTGGTTTGGCTGGCGCATCGGCTGCAGCAACGCTTGCCGAACTCGGCTATCAGGTTGACGCATTCACGTTTCACGATTCTCCACGCCGAGCACACTCAATTGCTGCGCAGGGTGGCATCAACGCCGCAAAGAACTATCAAGGTGATGGTGACAGCGTTAATCGCTTGTTTACCGACACGATTAAGGGTGGCGATTTCCGCTCCCGTGAAGCCAACGTGCATCGTTTGGCGCAAGTTTCAGTTGACATCATCGACCAAATGGTTGCCCAGGGCGTGCCATTCGCACGCGAGTACGGCGGCTTGCTCGACAACCGCAGTTTTGGCGGCGCACAAGTTAGCCGCACGTTTTATGCGCGTGGTCAGACCGGACAGCAGTTACTTATTGGCGCATATCAACAGATGGCACGTCAGGTTGGTCTTGGTGGAGTTCGACTTTTCAATCGCACCGAACTGATCGACACAGTTGTTGTCGACGGCCGTTGTGCCGGCATCGTGGTGCGCGACTTGTTAACCGGAGAGATCCAGTCGCATGCAGCGCATGCAGTCGTGCTCGCCACTGGTGGTTACGGCAACGTATTTTTCTTGTCCACAAACGCAATGCAATGCAACGTCACTGCCGCATGGCGCGCACACCGACGCGGAGCAATGTTTGCTAACCCTTGCTACACACAGATTCACCCAACATGTATTC
>CAINTF010000017.1 GCA_903853285.1 uncultured Acidimicrobium sp.
ATCCAATGGCATCTGGGCCGTAAGCGTCCTTCACGGATTGGAAACCAGCGGCAGCCCGAGCGAGAGCTTCCGACCAGGTGGCTGTGCGCAAAACACCGTGTTCTCGCACCATTGGCTCGGTAATCCGGGTCAGGGGGGCGTAGTCGTGTCGCTTGGAGTTCTTCTTTCGACCCATATCCATACCCTCACCCTAGTGCAATATGGGGATTCCGTCATATATCAGACCCCAAGACCCATATATAGTGACAGGGTCGTTTCAACGGCACCCAATACCCGCCACCTCTCAAGTCATAACCCCACAAGAAATAACAAGGAGCATCCAAACATGTCATTCCCATCTGATCTCGAAATTGCGCGCGCAGGAAAACCGCTTCCACTCAAAGACATCGCGCAGCAGATGGGTATTGGCGAACACTTGCTCGAGCCTTATGGCACAGACCTTGCCAAAATCAGTCTCGAAGCAATCGAAGAATTGAAAGATCGCCCGAAGGCAAAGTATGTAGTAGTCACTGCCATCACACCGACACCACTCGGTGAAGGTAAGACCACGACCACTGTTGGTTTGGGAATGGCAATGAAGCACATCGGCAAAAAGGCAGTGATTAGTTTGCGCCAGCCTTCGATGGGACCAACATTCGGTATTAAGGGTGGAGCCGCAGGCGGTGGCTACAGCCAAGTAATTCCAATGGAACTTCTCAACTTGCATCTCACTGGCGACTTCCATGCAGTGACCGCAGCACACAACTTGTTGTCTGCAATGGTCGACAATCATTTACACCAGGGCAATGAGCTCGATCTCGATCTCGACAACATCACATGGCGCCGAGTGATTGACGTCAATGATCGTTCATTGCGCAACATCATTGTCGGTCTTGGTTCAAAAGAAGACGGCGTTACTCGTCAGACAGGTTTCGACATCACTGCCGCATCAGAAGTCATGGCGATTTTGGCTCTCTCAACATCAATTGAAGACATGCGCGCACGTTTCGGTCGCATCGTCGTCGGCTATAACACCAAGGGTGTGCCAGTAACAGCCGAGCAACTTTCGGGTGCTGGCTCAATGGCCGTCATCATGCGCGAAGCAATCAAGCCAAACTTGTTGCAGACACTCGAGAACACTCCAGTCATCGTGCACGCAGGACCATTCGGAAACATTGCGCACGGTAACTCATCAATTATCGGCGACATGATCGGTATTCACGCAGGTGACTACCTCATCACGGAAGCGGGCTTCGGTGCCGACATGGGTGCCGAGCGTTTCTTCAATATCAAGTGCCGCACATCCGGACTTGTTCCTGATGCTGCAGTGCTCGTGACAACTGTGCGTGCACTTAAGGCCCACTCTGGCAAGCACAAGATTGTTGCCGGTAAGGCACTGCCTGCCGAGTTGTTGGCAGAGAATCCGTCCGACGTTGAGGCCGGTGGCGCCAACTTGAAGAAGCAGATTGAAAACGTTAAAGCACACGGTGTAACTCCAGTCGTCGCCATCAACGCTTTTCCAACCGACCACAAATCTGAACACGATGTAATTCGTCGAATTGCAGCCGAAGCCGGTGCTCGTGTTGCTGTGTGCACGCACTTCGCTGATGGTGGTGCAGGCGCAGTCGAATTGGCTAAGGCAGTAGAAGAGGCATGTCAAGAAAAGAATGACTTCCACTTGCTCTACCCATCGGATGCTTCGCTCAAAGAGAAGATCGAGACTGTTGCGACCAAGATCTATGGTGCAGCAAAAGTTGAGTACACCGCTCTTGCAACGAAGCAGCTCAAGAACTACACCGACAATGGTTTCGGCCACTTGCCAGTGTGTATTGCTAAAACTCACCTTTCAATTTCGGGCGACGCATCGCTCAAGGGTGCTCCAACAGGTCATACGTTGACAGTGCGCGAAGTGCGTGCTTCGGTAGGCGCAGGCTTCATCTACCCAATCTGTGGTGAAATGCGCACACTGCCAGGTCTTGGCACAAAGCCAGCAGCCGCAATCATCGACTTTGACGAAAACGGCGAAATCGTCGGACTTTCATGACCGATAACTTCAAGCGTTCACCTGGCGGTGCCATCTTGATGGATGGCAATACATTGCGCGATGAAACCGTTGCGCGTTTACGCAAAGTGATCGAAGACGCGGGTTCTCCCAAGGTTTGTCTCGCGACAGTCCTTGTTGGAGGAGATGCGCCAAGCCAAATTTATGTTGCGAGCAAACATAAGAAGGCTCAAGAAGCAGGAATGGTTTCTGTTGGTGTGCACCTTGAAGAAGATGCAACGCAAGAACAGGTTGAAGCAGAAGTGCGCAAACTCGCACTTGACCCAAATGTGCACGGCATTCTCGTGCAGTTGCCATTACCGAAACACATTGATGCTGAGCCAGTTCTTGCTCTATTGCCGCCAGAAAAAGACGTCGATGGTTTAACTGAGCGTTCAATGGGTCGTCTCATACGCAGTTTGCCTGGTCATGCACCGTGCACGCCGCTTGGCGTGATGCGTTTGCTTGAGCGCTACAACATTTCATCCAAAGGTAAAAAAGTTGTCGTCATCGGTCGATCGTTTCTGACGGGTTTGCCACAGGTGATTTTGTTCATTCGTAAAGGTGGTGATGCCACTACAACTTGTGCGCACTCAATGACGCCGCCAGAAGATCTCAAAGCAATGTGTCTCGATGCAGACATCATTGTTTCTTGCGTAGGTATTGCACGGATGATCAAGGCTGACTTTGTGAAGCCAGGTGCAACTGTTGTTGACGTTGGTGTCTCCCGCATTGATGGAAAAATTGTTGGCGACGTCGACTTCGATGCAGTGCAGGCAGTTGCGGGAGCAATTACTCCGATGCCAGGTGGCACTGGTCCGATGACCA
>CAINTF010000018.1 GCA_903853285.1 uncultured Acidimicrobium sp.
GGTCAGTGGATCGCTCGTTTTTTCACCAATCGGAAACGCAACCGTTGGAGATGTTGGAGTCAAGATCACATCGCATGATTGGTACGCAGCAGCAAAGTCATTCGCAATGAGCCGGCGAACTTTGAGCGCCTTGCCGTAATACGCGTCGTAGTAGCCAGCCGACAATGCATATGTGCCCAACATGATGCGGCGTTTTACTTCTGCACCAAAACCTGCTGCGCGAGTAGCGCCATACATGCTGATCAAGTCTGCTGATTCGACACGCAATCCGTAGCGCACTCCGTCGTAACGAGCAAGATTGCTCGAAGCCTCTGCTGGAGCAACCAAGTAATACGCGGTGAGACAATACGAAAGCGATGGCAATGCAATGTCAACGATGGTTGCGCCTGCGGCCTTGAGAGCAGCAAACGCTGCATCAAGTCGAGCGAGCACTTCTGGTTCGCAGCCATCCGGCATGTCGGCAAGTCTGCCGATACGCATTCCCTTTACGCCCTGACCAAGCACTGCGGTGAGTGAAGGAACTGGTTGATCGAGTGAAGTCGAGTCGAGTGGATCGTGCCCGCCAATTACTTCCATCAACAACGCTGCGTCAGCAACTGTGTGCGTGAAAGGACCAATTTGATCGAGGCTGCTCGCAAACGCAACGAGGCCTTGTCGGCTCACCATTCCATATGTTGGCTTGACACCAACGACACCGCACAACGCAGCCGGTTGACGAATACTGCCGCCCGTGTCACTACCTAAACTTGCGGCCGCAAAACCAGCAGCTACTGCTGCAGCACTACCGCCGCTTGAGCCGCCAGGAACACGTGAAGTGTCCAGTGGATTTCGTGTTGGACCGAATGCAGAGTTTTCTGTGGATGAGCCCATTGCAAATTCATCCAAGTTGGTTTTACCAACAATGACAGCGCCCGCTTGTTGCAGGCGAGTCACAACTGTTGCGTCGTATGGTGGCTTCCAGCCTTCCAAAATTTTGGATGAACACGTAGTTGGAACACCACGAGTGCACATGTTGTCTTTGAGCGCGATTGGCACGCCAGCGAGAGGACCGCGCTCTTTGCCAGCTTTCAAATCGGCATCGATACTCGCAGCATTGGCGCGAGCAGACTCTGCCATCACGTGGTTAAACGCATGAATTTCGGTTTCACGCTTGTCAATGCGAGCGAGATGTTGCTCGAGCACATCAGATGCAGTTGTTTTTCCCTCACGGATTGTGCCGACGATGTCGACTACAGAAACAAATTCGCTTGTCATGATTCTGAACCATTCGATGGCGGAACGCGAAAACGACCATCTTGCGGTGCAGGTGCGTTATCAAGAACTTCTTGACGATCGAGGCCGGGCACAACAACATCTTCGCGATACACATTTTTGATCGGAAAAGGTTGCGCCATTGGGGTCACGGCCGACAAATCAAGTTTGTCGATGTCGCCGAAATGGTCGAGCATTCCTGTTAACTGCGTGGTCATCAGTGCCAGTTCGGCTTCAGTCAGGTCGAGCCTGGCCAAGTGCGCCACTTTGGCCACCACTTGGGCAGTGATTTTTGGAGTTGTTTTTGCGTCGGAGGAAGGGCTCACAGGCCTTCAGCCTATTGGCTCATCAAGTAGATGAGAACTGCGGATTCGGGGAACAGCATCGGTGGTTGGATACCAATTCCTCCAAGTTGAGCACCAGTCATTGTGATCGATGTGTGTTCCCTCGAGTCACCAAGAGGCACATATGTAACCGTGTATTCAACGTCACTCAGTAGTCCATGGATTTTCCACGGCGACGGTACAAGACCTTGGGCAGTAGTGAGTTGCGCGTAACTCAACAGAGCTGTGCGCTTGTCGGTAGCAATCACGCCGTGAGCAACCGCGCTGTTGTCGGAAGTTACGTCGTAACGCACAAAGTCACCACTGTGCAACAACTCTCGATGTTGTTTATACAAGTCGATGATGTGACGAAGCTGTATTTGTTGGTCGTCGCGCAGAGTAAGCAAATTCCACTCAACACCCATGTGTCCAAACATGGCTGTTACGCCTCTAAACGAAAGCGATTGCCGACGACCAGTGGTGTGTGCGGTGGGTGGACCAATATGCGCACCTAAAACTTCGAGTGGCACCAACATGGAAGTGCCGCGCGTAATTATCTGCCGCTCAAGAGCGTCATTGCAGTCGCTTGCCCACACGCGTTCGGTTCGACGCAAAATCTCATGATCAATGCGGCCACCGCCCGATGCGCAACTTTCAATTTCAACATTTGGGTGCGCTACACGCAGTTGATCAATCAGTTGATACACCGCGCGAGTTTGATTATGTGTACCTGCTGCTCCATCACTGCCGGTTGCATGCACATGCGCACGGTTCATGTCCCACTTGACATATGCAATCTCATTTTCTGCAAGCAGCGCATCTATCTGCCTATATATATGTGCGTACGCATCTGGGTGTGCAAGGTTGAGCACCAATTGGTTGCGCGCTAACACGGGCTCGTAACCAGA
>CAINTF010000019.1 GCA_903853285.1 uncultured Acidimicrobium sp.
AACCGCATCCGGATGAGGCGTATTGGGAATGCGCAGCAGTACGTCGCGCAGCGAATCGGTGAGTTGATCAAACTCGGCAACAAGTGCCTGCTCGGCATCACCAAGAGCACGGCTTTGGGTCATCAAGGCCTCGGCTGCATCGTTGTCACCCGAGCGTCGAAGGGCGCCAACTTGCTTTGAGAGATCGTTTACTTTGGCACGAGTGGTGTCTCGCTCGGTCGTGATATCACGCAATCTGGCATCGAGAGTTTCGGCCTCCTGCAATTGCACCAGAAGTTCGGGCTTATGTCGTCGCGCCAACAAGGCACGGACCATCTCGGGGTCATTTCGCAAAAGTCGTACGTCAATCACTGAGAATTCACTTTAGCGTTGCGGCGTGGTGCAACGGGTCTGATTTGCGTACGCTGATATGCGTGAGCACTTCATTTCCAACAATTGGCAACGCAGCTGTGCAAGTTGACCAGTTGGTGATGCGCTATGGAGCAGTCACTGCTGTGGAGGAGGTCTCATTTAATGCACATGCAGGTCGGGTCACAGTGATTCTCGGACCAAACGGTGCGGGCAAGACATCAACAATCGAGGCTTGCGAGGGTTTTCGCTCGGTGACATCGGGGTTGGTACGGGTGTTGGGTCTCGACCCTCAACGAGATCGCAAAAAGCTGAACAAGCGCATTGGTGTGATGTTGCAAGACGGTGGCATTTACCCGACTGCCCGCGTAGGCGAAGTGATTGCTCACTATTGCAGTCTCTATGGCAAAGGTGTCGTTGCCGCCGAAGTGATGAAGACAGTTGGTCTTGAGCACCGCGCCAAGAGCACCTGGAAAAAGCTCTCGGGTGGCGAACAACAACGGCTGTCTTTAGCGCTTGCGCTCACCGCACGACCAGAAGTTGCCTTTTTGGATGAACCAACATCTGGCGTAGACGTCAACGGCCGCGACATGATTCGCGCTGTCATCAAAGATCTAGCGGCAACTGGTTGCGCTGTTGTCCTTGCAACTCACGAACTCGATGAAGCCGAACGTTGTGCAGATGACGTAGTGATATTTCATCAATCCAAAATTGTTGCGAATGGCTCACTCGAATCAATTCGCTCTCAAAGTTATGAGATTCGCTTTCGTTCAGCGATTGCTTTCGATGTTGCGGCTCTCGCTAAATATCTCGACTTCCCTATTCAAAATTTGGGCGACGAATACATCATTATGGGTACGGCTGATGCCGCAGTCATCGGCAAGTTTTCTGAGTGGATGTCATTTCATGGCGCTGATATCCGTGATCTACGCGCAGGAGCTCAACGACTCGAAGATATTTTCCGACGCCTCACCGCAGGTGGTGCGCAATGAAAATTTTGTTTACTCAACTTCGCTCTGAAATTCGAGTGATCGCCCGCAATGCCGAGCAATTGCTTGTGATCATCGGAATCCCTGCAGCACTTCTGATTTTCTTTAGTCAGGTAGATGTGTTGCCAACCAGTGGTCAGACACCTATCGACTTCTTGCTTCCAGGGATTTTTGCTCTCGCCATCATGTCAACAGCCATGGTCAGCCTTGGCATTGCCACTGGTTTTGAACGCTCGTATTCGGTACTGAAG
>CAINTF010000020.1 GCA_903853285.1 uncultured Acidimicrobium sp.
GTGGGTTGACTACAACGGTCATATGACTGAGGCTGCATATCTTTCGGCCTTCGGCTGGGGATCAGATGCACTGTTTACCTACATCGGCGACAACGATGCATACCGGGCGGCTGGTAATTCGTTTTATACCGTCGAGACCCACATCGTTTACGAAGATGAAGCTTTTCTCAACGACCCACTGCGCATCGAAACACGAGTTCTCGATGTGGATGCAAAGCGCCTGCACATTCATCACACCATGTTCAACGGCGATAACGGAAAAAGACTGTCGACTACCGAACAGATGCTGGTACATGTTGACATGAATGCAGGCAAGTCTGCGCCGATACTTCCACATGTCGCAGCCGCGTTGGATGCGATTGCACTGAGCCACTCTTCACTTCCCACACCGGAAGACGTTGGCAGAGTAATGAAAATTAAGAAAAAATAAACAAACAAAGGAACCCCATGCAATTTGCACTCACCGAAGAACAAGAAGCAATCGTTGCCACAACGCGCACATTTGTTGAGCGCGAACTTATACCCCACGAAGAAACTGTCGAGAAACTTGGCCAAGTTCCGAAAGAGCTTGAAGAAGAGATTCGAAGAAAGTCAATAGCGGCAGGAATCTATGCGTGCAACATGCCTACCGAATACGGCGGAGGTGGACTCGACTCGTTTGATACCACCCTGGTGGATCGCGAGTTTGGTGCAACTTCGTACGCCTTGCATTACGTCGTTGCTCGCCCTTCCAATATTTTACGCGCTTGCACAGGAAGCCAAATCGAGGAATACCTCATCCCCACAATCGCAGGCGACCGTGTGGACTGCTTGGCGATGAGCGAGCCAGATGCTGGGTCGGATATGCGCGGCATGAAATGTTCGGCAGTACGCGATGGAGACGATTGGGTAATCAATGGAACAAAACATTTCATCTCCCATGCCGACATGGCCGACTATGTGATCCTGTTTGCCGCAACCGCCGAAGAACAGACATCGAAGGGTCCAAAGAAGAAGATCACCGGTTTTCTTGTTGACTTCAACACGCCAGGCTGCGAACGCGTCGCCGGATACAAATGCGTCTCCAACTCTGGATACCACAACCTGATCATCAACTTTGATAATTGCCGTGTTCCTAACAGCAAAGTTCTTGGCGAAGTTCATGGTGGTTTTGATGTAGCCAACACTTGGCTCGGTGCAACGCGACTGCAGGTTGCAGCAGTATGTGTAGGTCGTGCTCGCCGCGCGCTTCGACTCGCAACCGAATGGGCAGCCACTCGCGAACAATTTGGACAGCAGATCGGCAAGTTCCAAGGCGTCTCGTTCAAGTTGGCCGACATGAAAACACAACTTGATGCTGCCGAATTGCTCACACTCCGTGCTGCATGGAATGATGCGCATGGCAAGTTTGACGACTCCGAAATTGCGATGGCAAAGGTGTTCTCGAGCGAAATGTGCCAATTCGTAACCGATGAAGCAATTCAAATTTTCGGTGGCATGGGCTTGATGGACGAATTGCCTCTCGAGCGCATGTGGCGAGACACACGTGTTGACCGCATTTGGGACGGTACGAGCGAAATTCAGCGACACATCATTTCGCGCGGTTTACTTCGCGAATTTGGCGGCTGATATATGCCACAAGCGCACACTGCTCTCGCTCGCATGCTCAACCCCAAGAGCATTGCGGTCATCGGTGGCAACCCTGCCGCTGCAGTGGTGAGGCAATGCCAAAAGCTTGGATTCTCTGGTCAGATTTGGCCAGTGCACCCAACTCGTAAAGAGATGCACGGCGTTGCATGTTTCGCTTCAGTCAACGACTTACCAGGTGTTCCAGACGCAGCTTTCGTTGCTGTCAATCGCCATCTCACATTGGATGCCGTGCAACAACTCAGCAAGATGGGTGCTGGCGGCGCGGTGTGTTACGCCTCTGGATTCTCTGAGACTGGAGATACCGATCTACAACAACAACTGGTCCTAGCAGCGGGCGACATGCCACTGCTCGGACCGAACTGCTACGGCTTTATCAACACTCTTGACGGCGTGGCCTTGTGGCCAGACGAACATGGATGCCTGTCAGTTGGCCGCGGTGTTGGCATGATTTCACAGAGCGGCAACGTTGGCATCAACCTCACGATGCAACAACGCAATTTGCGTATGGCTTACATGGTCACTGTTGGCAATCAAGCCGGTGGCGGCGTGGAAGACGTACTCGAGACATTTATTCACGACGAACGCGTGACAGCAATAGGTATGTTCATTGAAGCAATTCGTGACGCACCTCGCTTTGCTGCACTCGCCCAAGAAGCATTTGCGCGCAACAAACGCATAGTTGCATTGCAAACCGGCAAGTCTGAAGCCGGCGCACTGATAGCCGCATCGCACACCGCATCGCTCGCTGGAAATCGTCAGGCGTATGCAGCATTTTTTGATCGTTGCGGCGTCGCGACCGTAGAAACACCAACCGAACTTCTTGAGACTCTCAAATTGCTCGACAACGGAGGCCCACTTTCGGGTTACCGCATTGCATCACTGTCATGCTCCGGCGGCGAGGCATCGCTAGTTGCCGACTTGTCGGAAGCAACCGATTTAGTTTTTGCACCATTTCCTGATGAACAACGAACACGCATCGAATCGACATTGACCGAGCTCGTTTCGGTAGGTAATCCCTTCGACTACCACACGTTCATGTGGGGCGATAAAGAAGCCATGACTCGAACATTTTCGGAAACTATGCGCGGCGAGCATGATGCAACGATTTTGCTGCTCGATGCACCTCCCCGCCCAGATCAAGATGCAAGCAGCTGGGTTGTTGCAGCTGAAGCGTTTGCTGCAGCAAGCACCATCACTAATCGGCGCGGCATCATTGTCGCCACAATTCCCGAGTGCTTTTCAGAATCAATGCGCGACTCAATCAACGCACTTGGCATGACACCCGCACAAGGCTTGCGCGAAACGCTTGTGGCTCTCGACCGTTGTGCATGGCTTGGACAGCATGCACCACAGATCGCACCAGCCTTAGTTTTGGCCCCCGGCAAAACCGCCATCGTTGATGAGGCACGCGCCAAGGAACGCCTGAGCACGTGGAATATTGTGGTGCCGCAGGGTGCTCGTTGCACCCGTAACTCAGTTGTAGAAACAGCGCGAAAAATTGGATACCCCATCACACTTAAGGGTCTTGGACTTGCCCACAAAAGTGAGTCTGGCGCAGTTGCTGTAGGCCTACATAGTGCCGAACAATTGGAGACCTCAATAGCCTCCATGCCTGCCAACATCACCGAATTCTTAGTAGAGCAAACTGTTACCGGAATTGTCGCTGAAGTACTTGTCAGCATTCGACGTACCGCCCCACTTGGTTGGATGATCACACTTGGTGCGGGTGGGGTACTCACCGAACTCTGGCGAGATACACGGTGTTTACTGGCTCCAGCGACCAAGGATCAAATCAGTGATGCATTGCAACAACTGCGCATCGCTCCGATCCTCAATGGCTACAGAGGCAAACCGGCGGCCAACATCGATGCACTTGTTGACACAGTGATCGCATTGCAAGACGCGGTCGTAGGCTCTTCAGTTGTGGAAGTCGAATTGAATCCAGTGCTTGCCACCACAAGGTCCGCCATCGCGGTCGACGCTCTACTCATTGAAGAAACCAAATAGCGAATCGAGACTTTGATGCCGATAACGACAAGCACGTCAACCACCGCTGCAGGTACTGGCTCAATTCTCGAGATCATTCTTGACCGCCCTAAGGCCAACACCATTGATGCAGCAACAAGCCGAGAACTCAGCGAAATATTCTCAGCCTTCAACTCTGACCCAACTCACCGAGTAGCGATCTTTACTGCTGCAGGCGAAAAATTCTTTTCTGCAGGATGGGATTTGAATGCAGCAGCAGAAGGCGAAGCATTCGATTCCGACTACGGCGTGGGTGGTTTTGGTGGTTTCCCCGAATTGCCCAATCGGAATAAGCCAATCATCGCAGCTGTCAACGGCATGGCTGTGGGCGGCGGCTTCGAGATTGCAATGGCTGCGGACTTCATCGTTGCTGCAGACCATGCACAATTCTTTCTGCCTGAAACACGTGTTGGTGTTTTGCCCGATGCAGGAGCTGTGCGACTACCCCGCCTCATGCCTCGACAACTCTCTAACGAGATCATTTTTGGTGGTCGCAGACTTTCCGCCGCTGAAGCCGAATCGTGGGGCATCGTTAACCGTGTTGTGCCACTCGCTGACTTGATGACAAGTGCGCGTCAGTTGGCTGCAGAAATTTGTCTCTCGGCCCCACTCAGCGTGGCAGCGGTACTTGAGCTCAATCGCACGCTTGAAAATGTCGACATCCAAGAGGCCATGAAGCAGATGCGAGTAAATGCCGCTTACCGAAAAGCAGTTGATTCGCAGGACGCCATTGAAGGTCCAGCGTCATTTGCCGAAAAGCGTCCACCAAAATGGCAAGGTAAATAACTCCTGCATCATTTGTCGTCGCGACACCGTGTACTGCAGTACTTCACTTCGTCCCAATTTTTTTCCCACTTTTTGCGCCACTCAAAAGGCAAACTACAGCGCGCACAGATTTTTGGTGCAAAACCATTCTTGGTCTTCGCTTGTCTCGCCATAGGACGCTCTAGAACTACTGAGCTTTTTTCTTTAACTCACGCATCACGCATTCGTCAAGCACATCCAATAGCTCAAATGCACGAGAGTCACTGTTTTCTGTTTGAAACTCACGCATTGCATACGAGAAACTGGTATTCATGCTTGGCCATGCGCCGTGCGTAGACCCGCCTGCTCCAGTGTGGCCAAATGCATCCGGTGCCATGCCAAGTCGCGAAGGGTTTGGGTTGATCTCGAAGCCAATACCAAAACGCAACTGTCGACCTGACAGTGCATCATTGCCTATTGAGCGCTCTCGCCTGGCCATTTCAACTGTCTCGGGTTGCAACAATCGAACCCCGTCCAACTGTCCACCATTGACGAGCATTGCATACAAGCGACTCATTGCATACGCGCTTGCCACCCCGCCACCACCAGGCAACTCGATCTTTGCAAAGTCTGGAGACTCAGAAAGTTCAACTGGAGTCATGCCATACACATGCAACAAACGAGGGTCGATAGCCGTGCCGGGCAAGAGCGCTGTGTAGTTGTAATTTTTGGCACGAGTGGTTTTTGTGATGCGCGGCAATACATCGTCCGCTGCACCAATGTGTAGGTCGAGTTGCAGAGGTTTTGCAATCTCCTCGCGCACAAACGCGCCAATTGATCTTCCGTCTGCTCGTCGCACCAATTCGCTTGCAATCCATCCAAATGTCAGCGCGTGATACGTGGGTGATCCAACTGGCACAAATGGATGTTGCTGAGCAACGAGTTGCGCCATCACGATGGGATCAGAAATTTCATCAGCAGTAATTTTGCGCTCAATACCTGGAACACCTGCCATGTGTGCCAATGCATCACCAACTAGAACATGACCCTTGCCGCCAGCGGCAAACTCTGGCCACACCGTTTCGATCGGGGCTTCAAGGTTGAGTAGACCGCGTTCGACACACATCAGTACTGCAACAGCGCAGATGCCCTTTGTGCCAGAGGCAATGACACAGAGCGTGTCGTTGCTCCATGGCGTGCCATCAGATTTTGCGCCACCCCACAAGTCGACAACTTGTACACCGTTAAGCGTTGCGGCAAAAGATGCGCCAGCCATCTCGTCTTTGTGATATTTGTTAAATACTTTGGCGACACTCTCGAAGCCATTAGCGACCAAGAGTTCGCGACCCACCTGTGTTAATCCTCTGAACGGCGACGCCGACGAGCATCTCTTGTAGATGTGTCAGCCACAGTGGGCACCGAATTAGTGAGCGGACCAATTTTACTGATGATCTCGTCAGTGGTCGGCGCTGTTCCATCTTGATGAGTATCCAGCGCATTGCGCATTGCGGCCAGATGCTCTGGAGAGGTGCCGCAACATCCGCCAACGATGCGTGCACCAGCGTCAATTGCCATTCCGGCATATGTATGCATCAACTCTGGTGTTCCTGAATACTTGATAGATACGCCTTCGAAGCGAGGTATTCCACAGTTGCCCTTTGCAACGATTGGCGTGACAAACCCCTTCATCTCGGAAACAGAGACCAACATGTCTGATGCGCCGACTCCGCAATTGGCGCCAATCGCTAGCGGTTGCGGATCCAGTCCTTCAAAAATTTGCTCGAGCGCACTCGGCATAATCCCCATCATCGTGCGACCTGCCGTGTCAAACGACATTGTTGCAACGTATGGCATGCCGACCTTGATCGCAGCCATTGCTGCAGCCCGCACTTCTTCTGGCGCAGACATGGTTTCAATCCATGCAACGTCTGCACCGCCATCCTTTAAACCCTGAATTTGCTCCGCGAATGTGTCAATCGCTTCAGATTCTGTGAGTGCGCCAAGGGGTTCAAACAACTCGCCCGTCGGACCAACCGAACCTGCAACGATCACAGGTCGGCCCGCATTGTCCGCGACTTTTCGTGCAAGTTTCGCCGCGGCACTTGCAAGTTCATGCACTCGAGACTGGGCATTATGCAATTTGAGTCGATGACGATTACAGCCAAATGTATTTGTCAAAATGATGTCTGCGCCTGCATCAACAAACTTTTGGTGCAACGACATCACACGGTCCGGATGATCAGTGATCCAAAATTCGGGCGGCTCACCAGCCGTCAAGCCCATCTGGAAGTAATTTGTTCCGGTTGCGCCGTCGGCCAACAAGGCTTTTCCAGTTGCTAGCAACTGATCCAACGAAGAACGCACTTGACTAACTTAGCCCATCACGTTTCCGGCGGTGACGCCTTGAGTTCGCAACCTTGAAAAAGCGGACAAGTTGATGGCATTGCCCGTGCTCTCACCAATGAACTCGACAGGAGTCACGTCGTGATCTATGCCCTGCTCCTGAGCCTCTATGAGCGCACGAATAAACTTTCCAACGAGTGGAGCATTCTTGAATTGGTTACCACTCGTGCCACAAGCCATGAAGAAACCGCTCAGACTTGACTTGTCGTACAACGGAATCCAGTCATCGGTGACGTCGTAGAGAGCGCCAATACCAAGCAGCTTGAGCGGAACGCCAAAGTCGGGCAAGCGGCGCGCAAGTCGCAACATCACTCGCTCAAAAAACTCCACGGTGACCGAATCATTCCAGTCGTCTGCATCGTCAATGAAATGCAATTCATCGCAAGCTGGTTCGGTAGTGCCCACATTGAGTAGGTCACCCATGTGCGGACGGAAGTATTGACCCAAGTCGAGATCGGCAACGATTGGTGCATTGTCTTCAAGACGGAATCCGACTGGCGCTGGTGGCGAGAAC
>CAINTF010000021.1 GCA_903853285.1 uncultured Acidimicrobium sp.
ACTTCGCTGGATGATGGGCGAAGACCAGATCCCGCACCTGGGCCGCGAGTAGTACGACGAGGCCTAATAACCGTCACGCGGTTTATACAGCGTGTGTCGACATCATTTCGGTGGTGTTGTTCGTTGCTATTGGAAGACGTAACCACGACGAGGGTACGGCCATTGATGGCATTGCCGCTGTTGCTGCACCATTTCTGATTGCCCTGGCTATTGCATGGCTTACTTCGCGTGCTTGGCGTACACCAGGTTCGTGGCGCACAAGTGTGATCGTGTGGCTCATCACCGTTTTTGGTGGGCTCGAGTTACGCCACTTCGTGTTTGATCGCGGCACTGCAACACCATTTGTGATTGTGGCAACGCTTGTGCTTGGCGCGTTTATCGTTGGCGGCCGCTCCGTTCTCAACTTGCGCCTTAAGCGCTAACTCACGACCACGAACTCGACGCCAAGATCTTTGCGTCGCATCAGTTTTTCATCGAGCGTGATAATTGGTTGCCCAAGTCTCTTTGCCAAAACTACATAGTGTGCGTCATAGCTACTGACCTTGGTCGCTTCATCCCACAGTTCAGACTGATAATTGGAGACTGTGAGAAATGTGAGTGGCATTTGTCCAACAAGTGCTGCTGAAATTTTTGCATCACGCGAAGTGATTTGTTTGAGCACTGTCATGCGTTTGAGTACATGAAATACTTCAGCCAAAAAAATGTCTGGGGCATGAAGATTGTCGTCGAGAAGTTGAATAGCTCGCTGACCCAAAGGAGTTTTCCTGACGATCTCTACCCCAACACTCGCATCAACAATCACTTGGCCGTGTCCCGCATTCGCCTAATTTCATCAATCACAAATTGGGTATCAATTGCTGCACCCGGCTTACCGAGCATGTCTGACTTCCATTTGGCGACAGACGGCCGGAGCAGATCGGCGCGAATGAGCCTCAGTACATATTCACCGAGAGTGCAATTTGATTCTTTGGCTCGTTCTCGTAACTGATCGTGTATTTCCTCAGATACATCTTTGATTTGAATTGCTGACATGGGAAAATCGTAGCATGCTAAGAGCATGCTTGATTCGGGTTGCTGCGCGGAGGTCATCGCACTGATGTGTACTCAGCACTCGCCAAAATGGCGTGAAGTGAAAGTAATTATTCGATGATGTTGGTGATTGCGCCGGTCTCGGCGCCCTGCACCAATTTGGCGTACTTACCTAAAACACCACTCGTGTAACGCGGAGGGTTTGGCTTCCAACCTTTGCGGCGTTCGGCCAAAACTTTTTCATCCACCAACAAGTCAAGAGTTTTTGTTGGCACATCGATGCGCACGATGTCACCATCGTGTGCAAACGCAATCGGTCCGCCATCTGTTGCTTCTGGAGCAACGTGACCAATACAGAAACCCCATGTGCCGCCACTAAAGCGACCGTCGGTGATGAGTGCGCAGTCTGATCCGCGACCAACACCCTTGAGCGCTCCAGTAATTGCGAGCATCTCGCGCATACCTGGGCCACCCTTAGGACCTTCATAACGAATGATGATCACAGTGCCTGGCTTAATGTCGCCATCCATCACTGCAGCCATCGCACCATCTTCACCGTCAAACACTCGCGCTGGTCCTTCAAAAGTCATTTGGTCTTTTGTGAGACCAGCAACTTTGACAACTGCGCCACGTGGTGCGAGCGAACCAGTGAGAATATTTATTCCACCTTCAGCATGAATTGGTTCGCTGAGCGGATGCACGACATCACCATCTGGTGATACAGGGTTCATCTCGGCCATGTTTTCTGCAAGTGTCTTACCTGTGCAGGTCATAACGTCACCATGCATCAAACCGGCGTCGAGCAAGTGCTTCATTACAACTGGCACTCCACCGATGCGATCGATATCGGTCATGTGATACTTGCCGCCAGGTTTGGTGTCGGCAATGTGTGGAACTTTTGCTGCGATGCGATTGAAATCTTCCAAGTCGAGCGCAACACCAGCCTCGTTAGCAATTGCCAGCAAGTGCAACACCGCATTAGTTGAGCCACCAAGTGCATTGAGAATTGCGATTGCATTTTCAAAAGCCTTTTTGGTCATGATGTCGCGCGGGTTAATACCAAGGCGAACAAGATTCATTACAGCCGCACCGGCGCGCTCGGCATCGGACTCGCGTCGTTTGTCGATTGCTGGTGGCGAGGCAGTGCCGGGCAAGCTCATGCCAAGCGCCTCAGCAATTGAACTCATGGTGTTAGCCGTAAACATGCCGCCACAAGCACCTTCTCCTGGGCACGCAGCACGCTCAATATCACCAAGTTCTTCCTGACTCATCGTGCCCGCTGCGCAAGCACCAATTGCCTCGAAAACCGTAGTGATGTCAATGTTTTTGCCATTGTGCACACCTGGCAATGTGCTGCCGTTGTACACAAACACACTTGGCAAATTGAGACGAGCGGCAGCCATCAACATGGCTGGAATGCTCTTGTCACAACCAGCAAGCCCAACAAAACCGTCGAAGCGCTCTGCGTGCACAACCGTCTCGACAGAGTCGCAAATAACTTCGCGACTCACAAGCGAAGCGCGCATACCTTCATGACCCATCGAAATTCCGTCGCTTACGGTGATGGTGCCAAACTCAAGAGCGACACCGTCATTTGTGCGTACGCCAACTTTTGCCGATTCGGCAAGTCGACGCAATGATGCGTTACACGGAGTGACTTCATTCCATGCTGAAGCAATACCAATTTGTGGCTTTTTGAAATCTTCGTCGGTCAGGCCAACTGCGCGCAACATTGCGCGGGCTGCAGCTTTTTGATTGCCGTCGGTGACATCACGACTGCGGGGCTTGATATCAACGGGGGTTTCTGATGGCCTTGTCATAAAGATCAAGGCTACTTGCGCAAACTATGCGGCTGACTTCACCGGCTTACGTAGGTAGAAATAGAGCGTTGGGGCAAGGAATGCGAAGTACGTGATGACACGAATGTTCTCGGCCGCGTTGTGCCAACCGAAGAACCCCTTCATGAAGTCATAGAAGGTTCCCGACGACCACATACCCGAATTAATAGTCCAAGCCGATTGCACTAACCAGCCATTTTCCCAACCGATAAGTTCTCGATACTCGTGCACCGATTTACCAGCAAGACCTGCAGCAAACAGAATCAACAACACAGCAGTCACCGTGAAGAACTTCTTGATGTCGACCTTGCGACCGCCTGCAAAAATTGCGCGTCCCAATACGACTGATGCGACAAGACCAATTAAGCCACCGATGACAACTGAACTTCCAGATGTTGAGGTGGTTTCGGCGCTCAGCAAGAACAGCACCGTTTCCAAACCTTCACGCACGACTGCAACAAATGCGATGGTGAAAAGTGCAGTCTTTGCGGACTTGTCTACTTTGGCTCGCAATTCGACGCTGAGATTCTGAGAGTTCTTGCGCATCCAGAAAATCATTTGTGTCAGTACTGCAGCTGCAACCAGAGCAATCGTGCCCTCGGTTGCCATTTCAACTTTGCCGTTCAGTCCGTCTAACGCAAGATAGATAATGGTGCCCACGACAAGACAGGAAAGACTTGCTACAGCGGTGCCCCACCAGACATATCGCGCATCAGCCTTACGGTCAGTCTTTGTCAGATACGTCAGCAAGATCGCAACGATCAATGATGCTTCTAGACCTTCGCGCAATGTGATGAGGAAACTGGAGCCCATGACTATATGTTAGGCAAGCCTAACGACTCCTGTCAAGAGCACGTATTTCATTGAGTTATCCGCGCTTTTTCTGCAACAGCGCAGTCACAACCTTGCCATCGGCCTTGCCTTGCGACGACTTCATGATTGCGCCAACCAAAGCGCCCATCGCCTTTTCTTCGCCACCGCAGTACTTGGCCCACGCATCTGGCTGGGCTGCAATTGCTGCATCGACCATCGCTTCAACAGCCGATGTATCGAGAGCTTCAAAACCTTTTGCTGCTGCAATCGCAGCTGCATCACCACCGCCATTGGCAACGATTTCAGAAAGAATTGTTTTTGCTTGCGTTGCAGTGACCTTCGCATCGCGTTCGAGCAACGTGAGACCAGCCAAATCTTTGGCTGGCACGGCAGGGTTTGATCCTGCTTCTGAAAATGCTTGTTGCACATAGACAAGTGCGCGAGCAGGTTCGCCACCAGCATCGGCAACGAGTTGCACATAGTCGTCTTGACCACGCTCGACAATGACGTATACGGCTTCGCTCTCTTTGTCAGCACCAGTGAGTTGCGACAATCGTGCACGACGTGCTGCAGGCAATACCGGTAGTGATGCACGAATTGATTCGACCCACTCTGCGCCCGGATCAAGTAACACGAGATCGGGCTCAAGGAAATATCTGTAATCGTCGGCGTCTTCTTTCACGCGCAACGTATGTGTGCGGCCCTCAGAGTCGTCCCAGTGACGGGTCTCTTGACGAATGGTGCCGCCAGACTCGAGTACATCTACTTGGCGACGTGCTTCGTAATCAATCGCTTTGCCAACTGCACGAATGGAGTTGACGTTTTTGATTTCACAACGAGTACCAAATGGCTCGCCTGCTTTGCGCACCGAGACGTTGACGTCGCAGCGCATTGAGCCCTCTTCCATTTTTGCATCACTTGCACCAACCGCAAGCAAGATGCTGCGCAACTCTGAAACATATTGGCGTGCCTGATCGGCATTGCGAATGTCGGGGCGCGAAACAATTTCGACAAGTGGAACACCAGCACGGTTGAAGTCAACAAGTGAGTAGTCGCTGCCGTGAATACGGCCGCTTGTGCCACCGAAGTGTGTTGACTTGCCTGTGTCTTCCTCGAGGTGAGCACGCTCAATACCGATGCGCACATCACCCGGCAACATCATGAACCCATCAATGTTGATCGGTTGGTCATACTGCGTAATTTGATACGCCTTTGCGAGGTCTTGGTAAAAGTAGTTTTTGCGGTGAAACGTGCTTGCCTGCACAGTGCAATTGAGCGCGAGGCCAAGACGGATTGCGAGCTCGACTGCGCGACGATTAATAACTGGAAGCGCTCCAGGCAAACCGAGTGTGACGGGATCGATGTTGGTGTTTGGCTCGTCACCAAAATGGTTTGGACTTGCAGAGAACAACTTGGTCTTGGTGTCTAACTCAACATGAACTTCTAGACCAATCACCATTTCCCAACCGTTTGGCAAAATAGTTGCGTGTGATGGAGCAGATGATGCGTTGCTCATAATGCGCGCTCCAATTCGGCTGCAACACGGAACATGGTTGGTTCGCCAAGTGCTGGCGCAAGAATCTGCACGCCAACTGGCATCGAATGCGCGCCAGTTCCGAACGGCACGCTCATTGCGGCGTGACCAGCAAGGTTTGTAGGAATCGTAAAAATGTCGC
>CAINTF010000022.1 GCA_903853285.1 uncultured Acidimicrobium sp.
ACCCAGAGCGATTTTTTCAAATGGGCATGGCAGAGCAATTGTTGATGGCTGCTGCAGGTGGCATGGCTAAAGAAGGTTTCACACCTTTTGCGACAACCTATGCCGTATTTGGCACCCGACGTGCTTATGACTTCATTCACCAAGTCATTGCAGAAGAAAATCTGAATGTCAAAATCTGTTGCGCACTCCCTGGATTGACAACTGGCTATGGCCCCAGCCACCAGGCTACTGAAGATTTGGCCATGATGCGTGCCATTCCAGGTTTGACCATTGTGGATCCTTGCGATGCTCTCGACTTAGAGCAAGCAGTTCCTCAAATTGCCGAACACCAAGGCCCTGTATACATGCGCTTACAACGCGGTAATGTCCCCTTGGTTTTAGATGAATATAACTACAAATTTGAATTAGGCAAGGCCAAAACTTTACGTGATGGCAAAGACATTTTGATCATTTCCAGCGGCTTTATGACCATGCGCTCTTTGGAGGTTGCCAAACAATTAGAGGCTGACAAAGTTGATGTGGCTGTATTACACGTACCCACCATAAAGCCATTAGACACCATATCCATTTTGAAAGAAGTGGCACAACCCGGTCGTTTGGTGGTTGTGGCTGAAAATCACTCGGTGGTAGGTGGCTTAGGCGAGGCAGTTGCCAGCTTGTTAATGCTAGAGGGCGTTCATCCTCAAAAATTCAGATTCATTGGTTTACCCGATGAGTTCTTAGATGCAGGCGCATTGCCTACACTTCATGACAGGTATGGCATTTCTGTTGAAAAGATGTGCAGTAGACTAAAAGCTTGGTTATAGTAATTTTTTATAGGAGTTTGGGCTATTTGGCATTTCCCAGAATCCATAGACACTTTTTTATAGCGCAGTTTTGTCTTGCCGCTCGAATCGATCGCTTGATAAATTGGCGATATGGATTTGGTGCAATTGCCTGATAAAAAAACAAAACAAAAACCTCTGATGCGTGTTGCCTTCTTTGATGAAGCGGTCTGCTTTGTTGAAGGGGTTGTATAGCGGGAGGGTTTATGGGGGGAGTGCTGCTGTGTCTGGTGGCATGGTTAGCAAGAACTTTAAGGATTTTGCTTGGTGGGTGGCTGAGGCTTCTGATGCTTCTGTGCCTGTGGAGCCTTATGAGTTGCTGCGCAGGTATGGCGCGGATTTGTTGGGTGAGGAGGTAAGGGCGGGGGAGGACCCGGATGAGTTGGCGATTACGGAGGGTGGGGCGGCGGCTACGGCTTATGCGCGGTTGCAGGTTGAGGGGGTGGATGCGGTGACGCGTTTGAGGATTCGGGAGGCGTTGTTGCGGTATTGTGAGTTGGATACGTTGGCTATGGTGATGATTTTGCAGGGGTGGGTTGGGGTGTTGGAACAATTGGGGTCCCAATAAATGGGGTCAGATCCACTAGTGTCCGGAGATATTTGCTGAGATCAATATAAGTTATTGATTTTAAATAAATATTTCAGATCACTCTCCAAATCTATTTGAATTTCATTTTCAAATCCATTCAAACTGCCTCCTATTTGGGAGACAAGAATGCGTCAAGGCAAACTCGTGTTCGCTCAGCTCAGCGAACATCTCCCTCGGTCTGTTTTCTAAGCTTTGCTGCTCGTTATGCCGGCCGATATCCCACCCTTTCTTTCACGCACTGGGACCAGTTTCTTTGCATGATGTTCGCACAGTTAACTGCGCGTTCAAGTTTGCGCGACATCGTCACTTGTTTGCATGGCCAGCGCTCTAAGCTTTATCACGCAGGCTTTCGCGGCAACATTGCGCGCTCCACTCTTGCTGATGCGAACGAGAAACGAAGCTGTCAAATCTTCGAAGACTTTGCGCTGCATTTGATTGGCATTGCCAGGCCGCTTTATGCCTCGCAAAGCCTGGGCACTGACCTTTCACAAACCGTCTACGCCATTGACTCAACCACCATCGACTTGTGTTTAAGTTTGTTTGAATGGGCACCTGCAACCAAGGGCCGTGCAGGCATCAAGTTGCACACGCAGCTTGATTTGCGTGGCAACATTCCAGCCTTCATTTTGATCACGACATCGCGTGTCAGTGATGTCTCTTTTTTAGACAATCTTCCTCTGGAAGCAGGCAGTTTCTACGTCATGGACAGGGGCTATGTGCACTTTGAACGCTTGCTCCGTTTTACACACGCCAGTGCGTATTTTGTAACGCGTGCGAAGAACAAAATGAAGTACCAAATTGCAGGGACGATCAGCGAATCTCTATCTGCTGGTGTTATCAAAGATGAGTGCATTTTGCTAACTGGTCAATTCACGCACAAGACCTATCCGCATGTGCTACGCAGAATAGAGTTTTTTGATGAGACGCAGCAACGTGATTTTGTTTTTGTGACGAATAACTTTGAGCTCGATGCTGCACAAGTTACAGCACTTTATAAGAGTCGATGGCAAGTTGAGTTATTCTTCAAATGGATCAAGCAACACTTGCGGATCAAATCATTTGTGGGCAATAGCGTCAACGCCGTGAAGACTCAAATATGGATCGCCGTGTGCACTTATGTTCTGGTTGCGATCATTAAAAAGAGACTTCAAGTAGAAGCCTCTTTGCATTCAATGCTTCAGGTTTTGAGCCTAACTTTGTTTGAAACAACGTCGCTGTTAGACTTGCTAAAGTCAATCGAGCCAGAACCTAATGATCCGGAAAACCTTCAAATGGGACTATTTGAAGAAATCTCCGGACACTAGTGGGTAAATTGACCTTTAAGGCTTTGAACACCTTGGCATCTTCTGGGCTAATGGTACCCACCCCAGATATGGGGTCGGATCCATTAATGGAGACCCGGTGATGCTGAATTCGTTTGAGGGTTTGCAGTGCCCGTTCTGGTGATATGCCGGCTTCCCCCTCTTTTAAACGCTGACGCATGATCCGGTGCACGATGAGTGCCATAAAGCATATGCAGGCATGCGCTCTGATTCGTTCAGGAAGTCGGTGGTACACCGGCCCAATTTCCAGCTCGGACTTTAGAACCTTAAAACCTCGCTCGATATCAGCAAGCGATTTGTAGCGGGTCATAATTTCCTCAGGCTTTAAATCGGCCACATTGCTCTCCACGAGTAGCCCCGGCGGGCAATGTTTTCTGCAAGGCTCATGATGAAGGCGTCTTCGTCACTGACATCCACCACCAGCGCCGGAATGTGGCTTTGCCCCAGGAT
>CAINTF010000023.1 GCA_903853285.1 uncultured Acidimicrobium sp.
ATGAGGTCACCGATCGTGCACAGCACGGGCGAACCAGTGACGGCTTTAGACCGAGAGAAGGTCGCGCGCGCCGGTGTCGCTCGACGGGTGGCGCAACTTGCTCATTGCACGTGCCTCAATCTGGCGAATGCGCTCACGAGTGAGATTGAATGCTTCGCCAACTTCTTCGAGCGTGCGTGGCTCGCCACGATCGAGACCAAAGCGAAGCGCAAGAATTTCGCGCTCGCGCTGATCAAGAGGTGCAAGCAGTCGCGAGATTTCTTCTGGCAACAATGCAGTTGCAGCAACTTCAAATGGCGACTCTGCTGCGCGGTCTTCTACAACGTCACCCAGTTCGGCATCGCCATCTTCACGCAATGGCTCAGACAACGAAAGTGGCTCAGCAGCAAAACGCAATGCCTCGGTCACTTTGTCTTCTGGCATCTCAACTTCTTTTGACAACTCGGCAAGAGTTGCAGGACGTCCAAACTTGAGCTCGAGGCGCGAGCGTGCCTTTTGTAAACGTGCAAGCGTGTCGCCGGCATGAACCGGGAGGCGAATGGTGCGACCCGTGTTTGCGATGCCGCGAGTAATGGCCTGACGGATCCACCACGTTGCGTATGTAGAGAATTTGAAACCCTTACGCCAGTCAAACTTTTCGACGGCGTGCATCAAACCCAAGTTGCCTTCTTGAATCAAGTCAAGAAGTGGCAAACCCGATGCCTGATATTTTTTGGCGATCGAAACAACGAGACGCAAGTTGGATTGCACGAATTGACGCTCGGCCTTGGTGCCGTCGCGCTGATCTTTGCGCAACTCGCGGCGACGGTTTGGAGTGAGATTCTTGTCGCTCTTATCGAGCTCGGCTGTTGCTTCTTTGCCTGTTTCGATGGCCTTCGCCAAACGAACTTCGTCGTCTTTTGTGAGGAGGGCGTACTGACCGATGTCGGTGAGATAGAGACGGACTAGGTCTTCTTCGTCACGATCGATACGGTCTTTGGCCACTACGACTCCTTGTAGGCGGGAACGGGGTAACGATACCGACAGGGTCAAGCCCCACCACCTCAAAAACCGCAAAACTCTTGCCTGATTTGGCGTTTTGGGTGTGACCTGTTTGGCATTGAGATTCTGTAACAATGTCGTAATATCGGGGTATGGCAAACCCCCTGTTAAACGAAAAAGCATTTACCAAAGCCGTTGAGCGCACCCCAGACCAAGCTGGTTGGGGTTCAGCTGAGGGCAAATCGACCTGGAATGCACCGATTTCGGACGGTCCAGTTTCTCCATACATTTCGACAAAAGCACCTGGCCAAACCATGACCGCAAATGGCGCAATGTCAGCAACCATGTTTTTGATGGTCTTGCTGATCGCGGCAGCCACGTTTGGTTGGTCGCAAGTAACTGAGCTTGAAAGCGGACAAATCACGATTCCAAGTTGGGTCATGGGCGGCATCATCGTCGGCCTGATCTGCGCATTCGGCGTGATGTTCAAGCCAACTGCAGCGCGCTTCCTCGCACCGGTCTACGCAATTGCGCAGGGTTCAGTAGTCGGCGCAATTTCAAAAATGTTCAACGTGCAATACCCAGGCATCGTTGTGCAGGCCGTTGGTGCAACCATCGGTGTTTTCGTCATGATGCTCGTTCTGTATCGCACTGGCATCTTGCGCGTGACCGACAAGTTCCGTCGCATCGTCATTGGCGCAACCATGGGCTTGATGGCGTTCTATCTCGTGTCATTCATCGTTGGTTTGTTTGGAGCGAACATGTTTCCAACCGGATCGAGCACGATGAGCATCGGCTTCAGCGTGTTGGTTGCCGGCCTTGCCGCAATGAACTTGGCGCTCGACTTCGACTTCATTGATAAAGCAGAAGCAGCAGGCGCACCAAAACACATGGAGTGGTTTGCCGCATTCGGCATCATGGTCACACTTGTGTGGCTGTATATGGAAATTTTGCGCTTGCTCGCAAAAATGCGCGACCGCTAAGCGCGGCGTGCAGTTGGGTTGGCGTTGAGCAAGTCTTGGCTCAATGGCGCACCCGTAATTTCATCTACAAAATACGTACCTGCGTCCAAGCGCTGCAGCGCTGTCTCAACATCGGTGAGGTCTTGATCGATCGAGTCGAGATCGAGGGGTGACGAGGCTGGTGAGTTATTGCTCATGGTCAAGAGCATATGCGATTGCGCGTTTATCGGGCTAGGGTTTTGCGCCATGGCACCAAAACAAAAGCAATTTTCACAAGCCCCAGCAATGAGCATTGACCCAGCAAAGCGCTACACCGCAACGATGGAAACCACGCTCGGCACGATCGTGATCTCGCTTGATCCAATCGCAGCACCAAAGACGGTCAACAACTTTGTGTTCCTTTCCGAACAGGGTTATTACGACGACGTCATTTTTCATCGCATCATCAATGGCTTCATGTGTCAAGGTGGCGACCCAGAAGGCAGCGGCCGCGGTGGCCCTGGCTACAAGTTTGCAGACGAGTTGCCAAAGCCAGGCAAGTACCAAATCGGTTCACTTGCAATGGCCAACGCTGGACCAAACACCAACGGTTCACAATTCTTTATCGTGAGCGGTCCAAGCGGTTGCAGTCTTCCACCTGCATATTCGTTGTTTGGCCAAGTTGTGAAGGGTCTCGAAGTTGTCGAAGCAATGCAAAATGTTGCAACAGGCTCAGGCGACCGACCAAAGACTGACGTGGTTATTAAGTCAGTCGCAATTACTGTCGCCGACTAACACTCGGCATTAGCTCGCAATGGCTCAGCGGCTCGACACATTGTCGATCGCAGACGCCAGAGCACTCGCACTTGCAGCACAGGGTTTTGATACGCCTCGGCCTGGCAACAAGGCAACACAACGACACGTCAATTCACTCATCAGTCGACTCGGAGTAATCCAAATCGATTCGGTCAATGTTTTGGTGCGCAGCCAAGAGCTGCCGTTGTTTTCACGCCTCGGTAACCACGACCGCAACGCAATACCCAAAGCAACAGAGTCGCAAAAGATTTTTGAATACTGGGGACACGAAGCGGCGCATCTGCCGGTCGAAATTCATCCGTTGTTTCGTTGGAAGATGGAAGCAGCGAGATTGGGCAAAGCACGCCACTGGGGGCTCACCAGTTTTTATGACAACAACAAGGCGTTTGTGAAACGCATGTTGAAACATGTCGAAACAAACGGCCCAACAACTGCGCGTGAGCTTTCTATTCGAACCGAGAAACGTGGCGCCGACAAAAAGACGTGGTGGGACTGGGACGAGTCAAAAACTGCACTTGAATATCTGTTTCTTACTGGTCAACTGATGTCGCGTGGGCGAGGCACAGACTTCGCTCGCATCTATGACACGCCAGATCGTGTGTTGCCAATGAATATTCTGATTGCGTCGACACCAAATGAACACGATGCGCGCAAGCAGTTACTTGTGCGTTCGGCGATCGCACAAGGTGTTGCAACTGCTACCGACTTGGCCGACTATTACCGACAAAAGCCGGCAGCGGTCAAACCATTGATCACCGAGTTGTTGGAAGAAGGTGAGTTGCGCGAAGTTGCTGTTGATGGCTGGGCAGAGAAAGCATTTGTGCATCGCAGCGCCAAACTGCCCAAGCAACTACATGCCACCGCGCTACTTTCACCGTTTGATTCACTCGTGTGGTGTCGACCGCGCAACGAGCGGTTATTCGATTTTCATTACCGCATTGAGATTTATACGCCCAAAGAAAAACGCAAGTTTGGTTACTACGTCTTGCCGTTCATGATGAATGGCCAGATGGTTGGCAGGGTTGACTTAAAAGCCGACCGCGCCAACTCGAAATTGTTGATGCACAGCGTGCATACCGAAAAGGGAATCAAGCGCGCAACGATTAATGACTCGTTAAACAACGAACTCCGCGCAATGGCTTTGTGGCTAGGACTCGACAAAGTTGCAAATAGCCGTGGGTAGCCTGTAGCGCGTGAAACCAATCATCGCTATTGCCGGTCGTGTTGGCCCTGCCAGCCGTGTTTCGCGCAGTGCTGTGCACTTTGCAGGCGATGTATATACGAATGCAGTGTTGCGAGCTGGTGGAGAGCCAGCAATTGTGGTGCCACAACAATTGACCGACGAAGATGCCGACGAACTGATGGCGCGCTTCGATGGCCTGATCCTGATGGGCGGCGGCGACGTAGATCCAACGCTCTACGGGCAAGAACCAAGTGTGTATGTGTATGGCATTTTGACCGACCAAGATATTTTTGAATCAACGATGGTTAAGGCTGCAATACGCATGGGCAAGCCAGTGCTTGCAATTTGCCGCGGACTACAGATCACCAACGTTGCGCTGGGCGGAACATTGGTGCAAGAAATTGCAACGTTGCCAAGTGCCGACACACAAGTGCTGCACAAGCCAGACAATTTCCCTGAAGGTGCGCCGTTTGCCGTGCACGAAGTACGAATTGCAGAAGGAAGCAGATTGGCTAATGCGCTGGGTGCAACGTCGTTGCGTGGCGCTTCTTTTCATCACCAAATTGTTGACCAGGTTGCACCAGGTTGCGTTGCTGTTGCGTGGGCAGAAGATGGACTACTCGAAGGAATTGAACACACCGACCATTGGTTGGTTGGTGTGCAATGGCATCCAGAGGACACCGCGCACGAAGATGCTGTTCAGCAGAATTTGTATAACGCTTTTGTTGCTCAGGCCATCGTGTCTTCGTCAACCGCTTTGCGATAAGGCGATGTTGGTTCAGTAATCCAACGGAATGCCTTGGTGATTCCAGATCCGAGAGGACGCAACGCAAAGCGCTCGGTGAGTGGCAGATATGGAATGCGTAAAAACGGACGTGACCACTCCGGAAGTGTGGCTGCCGTTGCGGCAACAAGTGCGTAATACGCTGCTCGTGCCGGAATAGGAAGTGGTGGTTGGAACATCAAGTATTTGAGTGCATCCCGAGACTCTGGCGTGCTCTTGAGTTCATCTTTAAACGAAAGCAATTGCTCGCTGAGTTCTTTTTCGGTTGTTGGAGGGTTTGGCACGTCGAGCTTTGCGGCGATGAGCGCCATGTCGGCGACATAACCATCACGGCCAGCTTGGTCGAAGGGTTCTTTGCCGTAGCGCTGATGCGAGGTGAGGAAGCTGTCGACTTCGACAACATGCACCCAACGCAGTAGGTGCGGATCGTTTGCTGAATAGGTTCTGCCGTCGCTCGCAGTGCCGTTAACAAAACCATGGACGTGCTTGATGCGATCAATGATCTTTTGGGCCTCATCCGCTGGACCAAATGTTGTTGCTGCCAAGAAATCCGCAGTGCGTTGCAAGCGACCCCACGGATCCGTTTTGTAATTTGAGTGATTGGCAACGCCAGCCATGGCGAGCGGATGCAATGTTTGAATCATGAGTGAACGAAGGCCACCAATAAACATTGAGGCATCAGAATGCACGCGTCGCACAGGGCGATCTTCGTCAAACCATCGTGGACCAGGTGTATCCATCAGATCTTGAGCGCGCGCATCACCGTTTGGACCGATTACGCGCGCACGCAACGCGTCACCAAGTGAGTCGCGCACAGTAGTGATCAGTTCGGTCACTGCAGGGATTTTGGTGATTCGATTATCGGTCGTTGCCACATATCTATCGTGCCATCAAACAGATCAAACCACACGAATTGGATGCCGAGTAATGTGGCTTCGTGACGACAAACACTGAATCCGCCATGCCGAAATGGGTACCTCGTGCAATTGTGGTTTTTTGGCTCGGCTTTTTGGGCGCACTAGTTGCGCGCGAATTGTTTCATCAGTTATCAAGCTTTGTATTGCTGTTATTGGTCTCGATGTTTCTAGCACTGGCCATTGAGCCTGGTGTCAATCGGTTGGCACGACGCGGATGGCGCAGGGGCAGCGGTACTGGATTGATTCTGTTTGGCGTATTGGCATTTTGCATTCTTTTTGTTGGCGCAATTGGCACGTTGGTGGGCAGCCAAGTTGCTGACGTGCTTACCAACAGCAAAACGTATGTCAATGACACGGTCGACTTTGTTAATAGCACGTTTAATACTCATATTGATCCAGCAGAAGTAAATGCATCGATCGCCAAGCCGGATGGCCCTGTGCAGACCTTTATTAATAACCAACGTGGCAAGGCCATCAGTTTGTCAACAAGCGCTCTCGGAGTGTTGTTCCAGATGTTGACAGTTTCGTTATTTACTTTTTACCTTGTTGCGGATGGACCGAAAATGCGCCGCGCAATTTGCAGTAGGTTGCCGGCGGCACGCCAACGAACTGTATTGAATACGTGGGACTTAGCAATTGAAAAAACTGGCGGATACTTGTATTCGCGTGCGTTGCTTGCATTGATCTCAGCGTTCTTTCATTGGATCGCATTTCAGGCAATTGGCACACCAGCTCCTGTGGCGATGGCGTTGTGGGTCGGCATCGTTTCGCAATTCCTTCCAGTCGTCGGTACGTATTTGGCAGGTGTGTTGCCACTGCTACTGACATTCCTTGACTCACCTCTCAAGGCACTAGTTGTGGTTGGTTTCATCTTGGTGTATCAGCAACTTGAAAATTATTTGTTTGCACCGCGCATCACTGCACGCACACTAAAAGTGCACGCGGCGATTGCTTTTGGTGCAGCAATGGTGGGTGGCGCAGTGCTTGGACCACTTGGCGCAGTGATGGCATTGCCGGCTTCAGCAATGATTCAGGCACTCGCAAGTAGCTGGGGCACACGCCACGATGTGATTGACGATGAACTGGTGCGCGTTGTTGAAAAACCTGTGCGAGAAAAGCGTGCTCGTCGGAATAGCAAAAAGAGCTAAGAAAACTTAGGCGTTGGCGGCGAGAACTTCGCCGTCAAACCAAGATTCGCCGCTTGCAACTGCATTCGCTGCACGTTGCAAACGAAGCGCATCAAGTGGCTTGATGATCCAACCATTTGCGCCACTGCGTCGTGCCAAATGAACATCGGCTTTTCGATCGAGAAGCATCAACACCGGAACATGCGGAATGCGATGGTCGCTGTGGTCGAGTCGAAGATTCATCGTGACCGCCATCGCTCCCATGGATCCGATTTGTAAGTCGAGAACTGCCAGATCGGGTGTGCGAGTTGCAATGGCCTCTGGCACATCACGACCGTTGCGGCAAACGGTAAATGACGTGTCGGGCGAGCCGAGTGCTGCAAGAACTTCGTCAAGAACCCATTGGGCGTCTGTAGCCAGCAAGATATGCACGTCAGGAATCTTAGCGTTTGATGCAGATACCGTAAGTTGTTCGGAAGTACAAGTTGTGCAATAAATGATAAATATGACCCCCGGAGGATCTGTTGCTGAAGTTCTCAAAAATGGTGCGCGTAGGTGCGGTCGCACTGATCATTGGAGCGGCAGGGTTGTCAATGAACGCTGGTGCATCTGCAGCATCGACACCATCTGCCGATCAACTTGCACCAGTTGACGTAGTGGCGGTCAGCGGATTGCTCGACGATGTGGTTGTGGCAGAGATTGAGGCCGCCCTTGACCGATCATCCACCAATGGAGCACAAGCAATTGTGTTGCAAGTGAATTCGCGTGGTGCAGTTGTATCTCGTGAGCGGATGGCGCAAGTGTTGGAGAAAATTTCGTCCGCCAAAATTCCGGTTGCAGTGTGGGTTGGGCCAACCGGCGCACGTGCGTACGGACTCTCTGCGCAAATGTTGGCAGTAGCCGATGTAACAGCGATGGCGCCTGGTGCTCGAATTGGACACAGCGGGGAATTGTTGACCGTGGGTGGGTCACAATTGAGTTTTGGTTCTGCCGATGATCAGTTGAAGAGCTCGAGTGTTGGTTTTAGTGACGCTCGAAAACTTGGTGTGCTCAAAAATGTTGGCACCGATGAAGGCGTGCCCGTTGTACGCAATATGTTGTTTGCGCTTGATGGCCTCACCATTGATGGACAAACTCTCGACACTGTTGTTGAGTCGCTCGACTCAAGCGGGCTAGTCGTGCGTGATGCGACAACAGTCCGATTTTTCAAACTCGGTGTTGTAGGACAATTGATGCACACAGTCGCGAGCCCACCAGTTGCATATTTATTGTTTGCCATCGGCTTGTCGCTCTTGATATTTGAGTTCTTCACAGCAGGGATTGGCATTGCAGGTTTTGTTGGTGCAGTGTGTTTGGTGCTCGGTGTGTACGGACTCGCTGCTTTGCCAGTACACCTTTGGGCAGTTGCGCTGATTGTGCTTTCTGTTTTTGCTTTTGCAATTGATGTGCAAGTTGGTGTGCCTCGGTTGTGGACAGGCATTGGTCTCGGGTTATTTACGATCGCATCATTAACGCTGTATCAACCAGTGGATGGAAGCACGATGCGGATGTCGTGGCTCACGTTGGTGTGCGGCATTGCAATGATGACGCTCGCGTTCATTGTCGGTATGCCATCGATGGTTCGCACGCGTTTTGCAACGCCGACCATTGGGCGTGAATGGATGATTGGTATGGAAGGAATCGCACAGTCCGATATCTCTCCAGAGGGAATTGTGATTGTGCAAAGCGCACAATGGCACGCCCGCACCAATAGGTCGACACCACTGTTGCAAGGTGCGGCGTGCAGAGTGGCAGCAATTGATGGCATAACGCTTGAAGTAGAACCACTTGAAGGCGCGGCGCGTGACTACCGAGAGATGCGCAAACCAGCAAATGAGTAACGATTCGTCGGCCCGTAGAACAGCTGCCGAAATAGCGCCACTTCAACCTCTTGACTGGCTCTTATTGCTCACACCTGGCGTGGTGTGGGGCTCATCGTTTTATTTCATCTCGATCGCACTGCACTCTTTTGCGCCAGGCATGATCACACCTATGCGCGTTGTGCTCGGTTGCATCACGCTGACATTTGTGCCTGGTGTTCGCACTCCAGTACCGCGCAGCGCATGGCGCAACATTGTCTTACTTGCACTTGTTTGGCTCGCGGTTCCACTGACGGTGTTTCCTTTTGCCGAACAGCACGTGTCGAGCAGCGTGACAGGCATGCTCAACGGTGCGACGCCATTGTTTGTAGCGATGGTTGCGGGAGTTATTGCGCGACGGTTACCACCTCGTGGACAGATTGTTGGTCTTGCGATTGGATGCCTTGGAGTTGTGCTGATTGCATTGCCAAGTATTCGTGAAGGTTCGTCGAGTTCGTTTGGTGTTGCACTCATTATTGGCGCACTAATGCTGTACGGGTTTGCGCTCAATATTGCGAGCCCACTGCAGCAACAATTTGGTGCGCTTCCGGTGTTGTGGCGCGCAGAGATCGTCGCAGTCGTGATGCTTGCACCGCTTGGCATCTATTCGACTTTGCACAATGATCGACCATTTGAATGGACGGCTCTCGCGGCAGTGCTTGCCCTCGGTGTTCTTGGCACCGCGGTTGCGCATTATGCGATGGTGATGCTCGCTGGTCGTATTGGCTCAACGCGTGCAGCAGCGAGCCTTTACTTGATGCCAGCAGTTTCACTTGCTCTTGGTGTTGTTGTGAATAACGAAGATGTGGCACCGCTTGCAATTGCTGGCAGTGGAGTCGCAGTGCTTGGTGCTTATGTATTAAGTCGTAGCCGCCGAAAGATGGCTTAACATGCTTTAGAGCTTTGCTCCTGCAATTCGTACATCTTCGCGGCGGCGAGTAAAACCAGTTGTGTCTAAATGATTGATCAGAGGCAGCGCGTACTTACGTGAAACACCGAGTTGTTCGCGAAACTGGGCAACAGTGAAACCTTGCGGGTGAGCTGTAAGCAACTGGCGAGCTGCAGCAACTGCGGTGTCAATTGCAGATGAGTGAAAATACAACTCTTCGCAGTGCACGAGGACGCCCCGCTGCACAAGTTGGCGAACGATTGCCTTATCAACAGACGCGCTATCTGGTGGGGTGCAACCTGCATCAGCAAACTGTTTTACCAGTGGGTGTGATGCAACATCGTTTGCGTCGGCGCTACGAGCACGACCTTCGCGCACAGTGACGTTTGCAAGTGTGGGTAATACGAGTCGCTGATGTGTCGTCATGGTTGCAACATCGATGCCAAGGTCTTTCGATGCAGTAATGAGTTCAACTGCTTCTTTGCTCACTTCAGCCAGATTGTTGTTGGTGGTGACCCACCCACCGAGCGCCTGCTCGACTTCGGATATATCAACATTGCGGCCAGCAAGTAGATGCAACTGCTCCATTTGCACCCAGCCACGTTCTGCAACCAAACGCAAGATTTCTCTATTGGGCTTGGCCTTCGACGAACGCAGTATTGGCTGAATGTCGAGTACCTCGCCACCGCCAATGGTTTCATCGCGACCGGATTCGCGCAGAATAAAACGATCACCTGGTGCAAGCGGAATCATGTCGGGAAGTGCAACTCTGATGAAACCTGTTTCACCGCTTTGAATACTTGTTGAACCGATGGTGTGCAACACGACCTTGATTTCTCGTGAGCCGACGTACATCATGTAGCTGCCGCGTTTTGAAACTGCGTGTTCGATTGACTCCAAAACTTTGAGCGAAGCGTCAAATTTGTTGGTACCGAGCCACTGACCATCAACGACCAAGACATCACCACGATTAATGCTGAGGTGGTCGACTCCTGTGATGTTCAGAGCGCAGCGATTACCTGCTTCAAGTTTGGCAAGCGAAATTCCATTGGACTGAATGCCGCGAACTTTGACCATGATGTTGGTTGGCTGCACCACAAGTTCGTCGCCGATGCTCAGTGACGAACCAGTAAGTGTGCCCGTGATGACCGTGCCAGAACCTTTTGCAGCAAACGAGCGATCGACCCATATGCGTGGTCGGCGTGTGTTGATGACCGGAGGAAGTGACGCAATGAGGTCGCCAAGTGTGCTGCGAAGTGTGTCGAGTGTTGCAGAGTTGTGTACGGAGACTTGTACAACTGGTGCGGCTTCGAGAAATGTAGAACGCACATGATGGTGCACGCTGTCGAGCGTGAGCGCCAATGCCTCTGCATCGACCAAATCTGTTTTGGTGAGCACAATGACACCCCGTGCAATGCCAAGCGCATCAAGAATGCGCAAGTGTTCTTCGGTTTGCGGTTTCCAACCCTCATTTGCTGCAACCACAAACATGCATGCGTCAATACCGCCGATGCCGGCGAGCATGTTGCGCAAAAAACGAACATGACCAGGTACGTCAATAAAACCAATCTGTTGCTCAGTAATTTGCGTGAAGGCAAAGCCGAGATCGATGGTGAGTCCGCGGCGCTTCTCTTCTTCCCAACGGTCTGGGTCGGTACCAGTAAGAGCCTGAACGAGTGATGATTTGCCGTGGTCGACATGGCCAGCTGTGGCAATAATGCGCATGTAAGTTACCGAACTGGTAGTGACTTGAGCGCTGCAATCAACTCGTCGTCATCGTGTGCAAAACACGAGCGCAAATCAAACACGGTATTGCCGTCAACGACACGCGCAATGATCGGCAAGGTTCGATTGCGCAATGCTGAAAGGTGATTGCCCGTGACCAATATGCCGATGGACGGTATTGATGCTCCAGGTGTGGATCCGGCACCTGGGAGCGCGGATGTCTCAACGAGTTTGCCAACGCCAGTTGCGTCGATGATGTGTTGAGCACGAATACGCAGTTCGTCAACTGTTGTTGTTGCCATTGCCCAAAATGGAATGTCGGTAGTCACTCGTTTGTCGAGGTAGGCAAGCGCCACATCTTGTAATGCAGATATAACGAGTGCGCCAGGGCGCAGCGCGCGTGCAAGTGGATGTGCATTGCATCGAGCAATGAGGTCTGCGTTGCCAGCAATGATGCCGCACTGTGGACCACCCAAAAGTTTGTCGCCACTGAACGTGACAAGTGATGCGCCTGCTTGCAACGCTTGCTTTGCTGCTGGCTCACCAGCCAACCAACTTGGGGCGGGGCCACTCAGCCACGGGCAGGTTTCGTCAATAAACCCTGAACCAATGTCGGCAACAACCGGCACGCCAAGAGTCGCGAGTTGACTCACCGGAGTCTCTTCGACAAAACCATTGACACTGAAGTTGGATGGATGCACCTTCAGCAGTAGTGCAATGTCATTTTTCTTTGACTCGACTGCTTTTGCATAGTCGCGCAAGCGTGTGCGATTTGTTGTGCCTACATCAACAAGTCGTGCACCACTTTGCTCGAGCACATCAGGGATACGAAACCCTCCACCGATCTCGACCGATTCACCGCGCGACACCGCAACATCTCGACCGCTCGCAAGTGCACCAAGGACGAGCATGATGGCTGCAGCATTGTTGTTGACAACGAGTGCTGCCTCTGCTCCACACATCGTGGCAATAAGTTTCCCGATAGAACTCTGACGCGAACCGCGTTCGCCAGTTGCAAGATCAAACTCGAGTGTCGATGCGCGAGCTTGTCGTGAAAAGTGAATGGGCGCCCGACCAAGGTTGGTGTGCAGTAATACACCTGTGGCATTGACTACGTCACGCAACAAACTGGTGTGAAATTCGGCAGCAAGCCGATCGGCATCGGCAGGATTGCCAGCCGCAATGGCTGATCTTGCGCAATCCACAAGCACGGCATGGGGAAGGTCGTGGCGCACCGCCAAGTCACGCGCGAGGGCATCGACCGATGGTGGGCGCTGTGAGTCGTTGGGATTCACGTCTAGCAACCTACTGTCATATAGATGAATGCCGACAGGTCAGAAGCAAAAACCGACTTTGACCCACTTTCTGTGCCCGTGCGCCCAGCCGCAACGGTGATGTTGGTGCGTGACCATCCAACAAATGGGCTTGAGGTTTTTATGTTGCAACGCACTTTGCAAGCCGTGTTTGCAAAGGGGATGTATGTGTTTCCGGGCGGGCGAGTAGACGCTGTCGACAACGGCCACGAATTGGAAGCGGTATGCGATGGGTTGAATGATGCTGAGGCCAGCGCATTGTTGGGCGTACCCGCAGGTGGGCTCGCTTATTGGGTCGGTGCAATTCGTGAATGTTTTGAAGAAGCAGGTGTATTGCTCGCACGATCAACCGAAAGTAATGATGTTGTGCGATTTGATGATGAAGCAAAAGTAGATCGCTTTAATGTTGCACGTCATGCAGTGCATGACGGAACGCTGTCGCTCATTGATTTGTGTGCTCAAGAACAATTGCGTTTAGTCACCGACAATATTCATTATGTGAGCCACTGGATCACACCGGTTGGCGAGCCGCGCAGGTTTGATACAAGGTTTTTTATAGCGCGAGCACCAGATGCTCAAGAACCTTTGCATGATGACAACGAAACGATTGCGAGTTTGTGGGTTGCACCAACCGAAGCACTAGCGATGCATAAGCGTGGTGAGTTAGCGATGATTCCACCGACCACAAGCAACCTAGAGTTTTTGGTGCCGCACGCAACTGCGGACGAGGCCCTGCAGGCTTCAATGAAGATTGGCATGCCAACAACAATTTTGCCGCAGATAAAAACCAATGCCGATGGCAAAGTGATTGGCATTTCAATGCCAGGCGACGCTGACTACATTAATTAACGAATGTAAATTAACTAGTTACGAATTAATTGCGTTTGCTGATTGCAACCTGAACGGCTTCTGGGTCGCGCGCAGTACATCCACCCATTTCGGTAACAGGAACCGTGGTGTTCATAATGTTGGCAGCAATTGCAAGAAACGCCTGGGCTGCCGGACCAGTCGATGTCAACACGATTGGCTCACCAGTGTCTCCACCGTTAGCCACTGCCGCTTCAATTGGAAC
>CAINTF010000024.1 GCA_903853285.1 uncultured Acidimicrobium sp.
CGATCTCTGCGCCAAGACCGTGACTCACCACAACGATGGTGCGTCCTTCGCGGCGAAATTGCTCAATCTTTTCGCTGCTTTTTCGCTGAAAAGATTGGTCACCGACCGTGAGTACTTCGTCAATGAGCAGAATCTCAGGCTCTACGTGCGCGGCGACAGAAAAACCGAGGCGAATGACCATGCCAGATGAATAGTTTTTGACGGCGGTGTCAATGAAACGCTCAAGCCCTGCAAACTCAACGATGCTGTCAAATTGTCGCTCTGCATCTTTTTTGGAAAGGCCCAAGATCGCGGCATTGAGATATACATTTTCGCGACCAGACAACTCTGGGTGGAAACCAGCACCGAGTTCGAGCAGCGCGGCAATGTTGCCGTTAATTGACACCTTGCCTTTGTCGGGACGATAAATGCCCGTCAAGCATTTGAGCATGGTGCTTTTGCCTGAACCATTTGAACCGATGATGCCAAGAGTTGAACCGTGCTCAACTTCAAATGAAACATCGTCGAGCGCCCAGAATTCTTCATACTTGGCACGTCGACCACGCAAGATGGCGGCCTTGATGTAGCGGTTGCGCTCGTGATAGAGCCGAAAGTTTTTTGAAACTGAATCGACGACAATTGCTGGTTGAGACATGTGGTAACGAGCCTAGTGCTGGTTTCGAAGTTGCAAGAGGTGCGCGCGAAGCGATGCCGACAGCACTTTTTTGTCCCAGTTGATAATCAGCGAGTCGGCATGATCCAGATAGTACGTCTGTTCATCTGTTGGATGATTCGAGTCTTGGTACCACGGCATATGTCTGGCGGTGTAGGGCGGTGCCGAACGGAGTGCATGATTATTTTGGTGATGTTCGCCTGGTCTGTACATTGCAAAAGTCGTGTCGATTTCAGCAACAAAAAATCCAGATGGGTGTACGTTCTTCCAAAATTGTGATTCCCACAAAATGACATCGTCACGGTGGGCGTAATGCTCAGGCAAGTCGTCAAGGCGAAGGCTAAAACCAACTTTGTCAATTATTGGATACTGGTTGAGTGTTGTGTAAAACAGCTCGAGCACATCAGCGGGGCATTCTTTCGATGGCACCACATCCGGGTCGGTGACAATGAAATGGGAATCGAGTCCGAGTTCGGTTACAAGACCACTGAGCCAAGGCGCGCGGTGCCCGAGATTGAGACCATTCAGACGAACATGGTGTGGAGTCGATCGAAGAAATTCAACCATTGGTGGGTAGGTGCTGTCGTTGTCACACAACCAAATGTTTTCCTGGCCAATATTCTCGAGCCATGTAATCAAGTCGCGTAACGGCTCGAGCCGATCGCGCACATTAATGATGACGGGAAACTGTCGCGTCACTGCTTCGTGTCGTCCTTGAGGATGAGACCAAAGATCCGCTTAAGCCTTTTGGCAAGCCGATATTCGGGTGAAGCATCTACCTCAGCCATGCGTTCACGCAACCGGTCACGTTGGCTTGTCATTTGAACGTGCACTTCTTCAAGATGTTCATGTTCATTGATAAGTGCGTCAAGTTTGGCTTGAAGCTCGTTGCGCTGCTGGTTTGCGGTCTCAATGCCGGCACGTAGTCGACCGAGCTCATCGTCATTCTTCATCAAATCCAATTCGCGTTTGGTATTCACCAATTCCGCATTTTTGGTTTCGACGTACTGTCTTAAATGCTCCGATTGGGTGCGTAGCGCAAACGATTCCGCCAAGAGCTCTTTGATGAGCTGGTCAC
>CAINTF010000025.1 GCA_903853285.1 uncultured Acidimicrobium sp.
AAACCTGGCTCGTCTGACCACATTTCAATACCGATCGAACGAAAGCGTGGCTCAAGTGTTTCGCGATCAATGCGCACCTTTTCAACAGCACCAGCAGTTGCTCGCTGACCACAACTGAGTTGGGCACCTTCGAAGGCTGGACCAGTTGGGCTTGATGCTGCGAACTGGCGGGTGTTGTCCCCCAACACAATCTCGGCGTTGGTGCCAACGTCGATGAGCAATTGCATCGCGGTGCCACGATGTGGACCTTCGGACAAGATTGCGGCTGCAGTGTCTGCGCCAACGTGTCCAGCAATGCACGGACCAACGTAGTAACGAGCATTCGGAAGAGAAATTCCAATTTGAGTCGCCAAACCACTCACTGCTTCATCGGTAGCCAACACAAATGGTGCAGCACCCAACGGAGTTGGATCAATACCTAACAAAATGTGGTGCATGATCGGATTACCGACCATCACAATCTCGAGAATCTTGTCAACAGTGGTTGCTGCTTTAGACGCCAGTTCAAGAACGAGGTCGTTGAGTGCTGCTCGAATCACGGTGGTGAGTTCTACGTCTCCGCCCTTGTTCATCATCACGTACGAAACACGACTCATCAAGTCTTCGCCAAAGCGAATTTGTGGATTCATCACTCCCGCGCTGCTCAAGATCTCACCAGTGGTGAGATCGCACAAGTGGCCAGCAACTGTCGTTGACCCAATGTCGATTGCAATGCCGTACATCGCTCCGACAAAACCAGGCCACGCGGCAGTAATCATTCCTGCTTCGGATACATCTGCGCCACGCGCAATGGCAACAGTCGCACCACCCTCGCCCTTGTCGATAGCTCGGTTGACTTGACTCAATGCATGCGTAGCAATAGTTGGTTTGGCTATGTGATGCTGCTCAGCAACAGCATTGCGTAATTCGGTTGAAGCAGTTGCACCGTCACCAAGTTGCTGCGGCTCGACAGCAACGTAATAGAGAGCAAAAGTTGGGTCCACGACTATTGCGCCCAAGTCGAGATCTTTGCGCACAATCTGACGATGCACTTGACTCATTGCCGGAATATCGATAACCATGTCGCCACAAATTTTGGCAACACAACCCAAACGATTACCCAAGACAAGAGGTCGATTGCCGTGGTAATCAATCTCTAAATCACCAGGCTCAGTAAGGGCACTTGCCGTTGCCTCAATTCCCCATTTTGAGAATGACCCAATACTTGGCGTGATTTGGCAGCGACCACAAATGCCGCGACCACCACATACCGAATCCAAGTCGACACCAAGACGACGCGCAGCATCGAGCACACTTGTGCCCGTCTCAACTTCTCCGTCCAAACCAGACGGAGTGAATACAACGCGATTCGTCATGAAATCAAAATCCCCTGTCGTTATTGTGCAGTGCGACGACGACGACCCTCGCGGTCACCACGCCCACCAGTTGGAGCATTTGGATCACGATTTTCCTTGATCCAGTTTGCACAGTTTTGGTCGTTGCCGGTCAAGACGTCGGCTGCCATTACTGCTGCTTTCACTTCTGGGTGTAAAGGACTCATGATCGCTGAAGTCATTCCAGCGCCCATCGCCATTGACAAGAACGTTCCTGTAATCACTTGACGATTTGGCAAACCGAAACTTACGTTGGAAGCTCCACAGGTTGTGTTGACTTTGAGTTCATCGCGCAAACGACGAATCAAGGTGAATGCCTGCTGTCCGGCCTGACCAAGTGCACCAATTGGCATCACCAACGGGTCAACAACAATGTCGCTGTAATGAATTCCGTAATCGGCGGCACGATTGACGATCTTTCGTGCAACTTCAAACCGCACATCTGGATCCATGCTGATACCGGTCTCGTCATTGGATATCGCAACTACTGCCGCGCCGTACTTTTTGACCAATGGCAACACTCGTTCCAGGTTCTCATCTTCACCCGTAACAGAGTTAACAAGAGCCTTACCCTTGTACACAGCAAGACCAGCTTCGAGTGCCTCGATAATTGAAGAGTCAATCGATAGCGGCACATCAGTCACTGACTGAACGAGTTGAACTGCACGCGCCAACAGTGCTGGCTCGTCTGCGAGCGGAATACCTGCATTGACGTCGAGCATGTGTGCACCGGCCAACACCTGGGCGATGGCATCAGCTTCAACTCGGCTGAAGTCGCCATTTTTCATTTCCTCTGCCAGCAATTTGCGACCTGTTGGGTTGATGCGCTCGCCGATCATTACGAATGGACGATCAAAGCCAATGACGACTTCGCGTGTTGGTGAGCTCAGGATTGTATGTGTCATGTCATTTTCCGTTTCGTTGTGAGAATTATTGTTGTTCGCTATTTGTGATGTCTGTAGCTTCTTCGTTCATTTCTTCTTCAAGTTCCTCGAGAGCAGCCAAATCCTTGGCGGCAACTGTGAGTTGCTCGATGTCCTTCTCGAATCCACCCGCATACGCCAGCACACCTAGGTGCTGACGGGAATACTTCGCTTCGATCTCGTCGGCCACCTTTTGTGCGGCTTCGGCAAGAGTTCCTTCCAGCGGTAACGAATCTCGACTCCACTGAGCGATGTCTTCCTCTGCTGTATAGATGTTGGCCTTGCGCTTTGCGCGGTCAATCGCGCGTTGAAATTTGGCTGAGAGCACGACCTGATAGCGATCTCTTCCCATTTGGGCGTTGACTTGCGCCGGAATATCACGCCACTTGATCACCACTACCGAGTTTCCGCCTCTTGCCATTGTTACACGCTCTCTTTTTTCGCTAGGGGGACTTTGCTGTTTTTAGGGCTTTTAAATGTTACGGGAATCGAGCTCGCAAGACCTTGCACGCCAACATGACGATGTTCAAACGTCAAACCAAGTTGCATTGCTGCTGCTTTAGCAAACTCAACAACTTTAGGATCGGTTGTTTGCGACAAGAGAACAACGCGGGTGTAGTTGGAGAAATATGTGTCACGCAATTGCGGGTGGCGGTCAAGACCGAGACCCTCCCACACCAAGGCCGTGAAATGCTTTGCCAAAAAGTCGGTGAGGTAAAACGTGCCAGGTTGATCGTCATGTAACTGAGCAAACAATTCAGAACCAGCAAAAAATTCGTAGCAATGTGAGCCAGGAATTCGTTGCACATCGGGATACGACTCAAGCATGCGATCGAGTGCGCCACCCGTGCCACAGTCGGCGTAGCCAACCATTGTTGGGCGCGAGCCGCGACCATCTAAATGTTCACGAAGTGCAGGCACGATGCCCTCAGGACGATTGTGCAAGTTGGCTGGCAAGTAACGCACTTCAACAGCTTCATTGAGTCCGTTGATGTTCAGCACTTCACGAAGCTCTGACACGAGCGCCCCGCAGGCGATGATCAGCGGACGATTGTCGTCCGACATAAAAGCCTTAGTCCTTTGTTACTAGTTGACCGAAGGGCCAGGAGGCTCAGCTGTGCGCTGACGCTTTGCCGTTACCAACTCTTTTGCCATTTGTGATGCAACAGCTGCATCGCGGCAATAGGCATCGGCACCGACAGCAGTTGCAAACTCTTCGTTGAGCGGAGCACCGCCGACCAAGATGATGTACTTGTCGCGAAGACCCTTTTCTTTCATGGTGTCAACAACAACCTTCATGTACGGCATTGTTGTGGTGAGCAACGCCGACATTCCGAGGATGTCTGGCTGATGCTCTTCAAGTGCAGCCAAGAACTTGTCTGCATCAGTATTGATACCGAGGTCAATCACTTCAAAGCCTGCGCCTTCAAGCATCATGGCAACCAAGTTTTTGCCAATGTCGTGAATGTCGCCCTTGACAGTGCCAACAACAACTTTGCCAACCGACTCTGCGCCAGTCTCAGCAAGGAGTGGACGCAAGATGTGCATGCCAGCCTTCATTGCGTTTGCGGCAAGCAACACTTCTGGTACAAACAAAATTCCGTCGCGGAAGTCAACGCCTACGATGCGCATGCCTTCAACGAGGGCTTGCTGCAACACCTTGTCTGGCGACCACTTGCGGTCGAGCAAAATCGTGGTGCCTTCAACGATTTCGTCACCGAGACCGTCATAGAGGTCATCGTGCATCTGCTTGATCAAGTCTTCATCTGACAGACCTGCAAGATCGATGTCGTCGAAATCACTCATAGTTCTCTTCCCCTTATGTAACGATCAAATGGCTACTGCTCGGCAGATATATCACCGACAAGGCAGGTTAGCAGGGCTTAGGCCCCGACATGGCGGTAGAACTCAACCGACTCAGGATCGAGGGGTGTTTTGCCCAAAATCAGATCAGCCGCTTTTTCGGCCACCATCATTACCGGCGCATAAATATTGCCATTCGTCACATATGGCATGACCGAGGCGTCCACCACCCTCAAACCAGCCATTCCATGGACACGCATTGTTGCGGGGTCAACCACTGACATCGAATCAGTGCCCATTTTGCACGTACACGAAGGGTGGTAAGCCGTCTCACCATCTTTGCGCACCCAGTCCAATACCTGCTCATCAGTTGCAACTTGGGGTCCAGGTGAGATTTCGCCGCCGTTGAAAGGATCGAAAGCTGGCTGACCGAGAATTTTGCGAGCAGCAGAAATCGCTTCCACCCACTCTCGCTTGTCTTCAAAAGTTGAAAGATAGTTAAAGGTGAAGGCGGGTTTGTCGCGCACATCTGCCGAGACCACTTTGAGACTGCCGCGAGAGTTGGAATACATCGGACCAATATGAACTTGGTAGCCGTGTCCCCCGGCTGGCGCAGTTCCGTCGTAACGAACAGCAATCGGAAGAAAGTGAAACATCAGGTTCGGATACTTGACCTCATCATTACTACGAATAAAACCGCCAGCTTCGAAATGGTTAGACGCACCTGGACCTTTTCGAAACAGCCAAGCGAAACCGATAAATGGTCGCTTCCAGAATTTCATGGTTGGATTCAACGAAACCGGCTGCGTACAAGATTGCTGCACATACACCTCAAGATGATCCTGCAAATTTTCGCCGACACCAGGCAAGTGATGAATCGGTGTGATACCAACAGAGCGCAAATCGGTTTCATTACCGATACCCGAAACTTGCAATAGCTGCGGCGAGTTAAACGCTCCTCCACACAAAATCACTTCCTTTGCTCGCACAGACTTGTTGCGACCAAACGGCAGTGAGTACTCGACGCCAACAACAGTTTTACCTTCAATGATGAGCTTTGTTGCTAGTGCACGACATTGCACTGTGAGATTACGGCGATGCTTCACCGGGTGTAGATAAGCGCGCGCAGCACTGAAGCGACGCCCGCGCTTCACATTGCGATCAAACGCTGCAAAGCCCTCTTGTTGGTAACCGTTTACATCTTGAGTAATCGGATGACCCGCTTGTTTGACCGCGCTGAAGAATGCACCGAATAATGGATTCTTGACTTGCCCGCGTTCAAGACGAAGTGGACCGCTTTTGCCACGAAACTCATCTTTCGCATCAGCGGCTAGACAATTTTCCATTCTCTTGAAATACGGCAGACAATGCGCATAGTCCCACGACGACATTCCTGCGTCTGCACCCCATCGCTCGAAATCAAGCGGATTGCCGCGCTGGAAAATCATTCCGTTGATGCTGCTTGAGCCACCCAAAATCTTGCCGCGACCATGAGTCACGCGACGGCCATTCATATGGGGTTCTGGCTGCGATGAATACATCCAGTCATAAAACTTGCTTCCGATTGGAAACATTAGGGCTGCTGGCATATGGATAAAAACGTCGAACCAGTAGTCGGGTCGACCAGCCTCAAGAACAAGAACCGAATTATTCGGATCGGCACTCAAACGATTTGCCAAGGCGCAACCCGCAGAGCCGCCGCCCACAATTACATAATCAAACGATTCTTTCACGGAATATTTATATCACAGCAAAAACACAAGAGACTTGGTATTTACCAAATCGGTAGATCAATTAAATGTTTAGCGAGCTTTTTTGATAGCGGTTTCGATCAGGA
>CAINTF010000026.1 GCA_903853285.1 uncultured Acidimicrobium sp.
AGCAGGAGCCATGTTGTCGAGCAAAACCAAATCGGCACCTGCGGCTAGCGCAATGTGCAATTGATCGAGCGTGTCAACCTCAATTTCAATTGCGATATTTGGTGCACCAGCGCGTACCAATGCAAAAGCTTCAGCCACCCCACCTGCTGCAGCAATGTGATTGTCTTTCACGAGCGCGGCGTCCGACAACGACATTCGATGGTTGACACCTCCACCACAGCGCACTGCATATTTCTCCAGTGCCCGCATACCAGGTGTTGTTTTGCGAGTGTCGCGCACTTGTGCGCCAGTATTGGCAAGAGCATCGGCCCATTGACTCGTCGCGGTTGCAACTCCACTCAAATGACAAAGCAAATTGAGCGCTGTGCGTTCGGCGGTCAGCAATCCGCGTGTTGGTGCTTCAACGCTCATCAGTTTGTCGCCCGGCTTTACTCGAGCACGATCGTCAACATGTTTCGTCGCACTGATGTTTTCGCTTCCACACACCATCTCGAGCACCGCAGTTGCCACGTCTAAACCTGCAATGCAACCATTCATGCGAGTAGCGAATATTCCGGTACTTCGCTGACTTGCCGGCACTGTCGAATGAGTCGTCACGTCGTGACCATTCTTTAAATCTTCATCGAGTGCCACGGCAATAAGCCGACGCACGTCATCAAGTACAAGATTGTTTGCCAACAATTGCCTGGCAGTTACATCAGAGAGCTGGTGGTATTGCATCGCTATGCACTCTCTGTCGGCAAGTTGTCAATAATCAGCTGATTGTTGCTCAACGAAACTTGCAGATGTCGCAACCAAATTTCACGTGCTTCAACGGTGTCAGTGCGCCTGTGACATCCTCTGCTCTCAGTTCGAGCCAATGCCGAAGCAGCAACTGCTGTGGCTACTGTCAAAATATTCGTTGCTTCAAAATTGCGTCGCGATGCTGGAGTCTTGGCATCAATCTTTTCGGCCGTCACTGCCAACGAATCCATCGTGGCTTGCAGCCCTTCCGGTTGGCGCAAAACACCAACGTGCTTCGACATCGTCACACGCACGTGTGCGCGCAAAGAGTCATCCAACAATCCCACTGTGTTTTTTGCCTCCGGATCAATCGCTTTAATTACTGGCTCAACTCGAGTTGGCATTTTCCACGCCAAGTTACGCCCAACACGCGTGCCGACTACAAGGCTTTCGGTCAAGCTGTTTGATGCCAATCGATTGGCGCCGTGAACACCGGTGTAAGCCACTTCGCCAACGGCATATAACCCCTCAACCTCAGTTGTGCCGTCCATGTTTGAGTCGATACCACCACATGTGTAGTGAGCGGCCGGCGCAACCGGAATGCGATCGTGTTGTGGGTCAATGCCAGCCGCGTTGCAGGCTTTGGTAATGAAGGGAAACCGAGTTGCAAATCGTTCACCAATATGTGTTGCATCCAAATACACATGATCATCAACGCCATTAATGTTTTGGGTCATTCGCGCACTGATTGCTGCGGCCACCACATCTCGCGGCGCTAAGTCTTCTTGTGGATGCACGCCTTTCATAATTCTTTCGCCGGCAGCATCAAACAACACCGCACCCTCACCACGCACTGCTTCTGAAATCAATACTTGTTGTTTTGTCGATCCGACCTCTTGCCATAAGACGGTTGGGTGAAATTGCACAAACTCCAGATCGCGCAATGTGAGTCCTGCGCGCAACGCAAGTGCATGACCATCGCCAGTAACTGCTGGCGGGTTTGATGTGCTTGCAAACACTTGGCCATAGCCGCCTGTCGCAATCACGATTGCGCGCGCAGTAACTACTCCAACACTTTTCACTGTTCCATCACCGTTGAGCAATGCAATACGAATCCCTGCAACTTGACGTTTACCCGACGGAAGATCTGGTCCGAATACCAAGTCGAGAGCAAAAGCATTTTCTAAAACTTCTACGCCAGCGTTGATCGCATTTTCATCCAGAGTGCGCTGAATTTCGGCACCTGACTGATCACCGCCGGCATGAACAATGCGCGATCTCGAGTGCCCGCCCTCACGGGTCAACGCACGAGATCCATCTGCGCTTGGATCAAACGCTGCACCCATTTTTTCTAGATAATCAATTGCGGTTGGAGCATCGCGCACCAAAGACGCCACTGCACTTTCATCACACAGACCACCGCCTGCATCCAACGTGTCGCGCACGTGTTCGGCAAACGTGTCGGCTGGGTCAAACACTGCAGCCAATCCGCCCTGCGCCCACGCAGTTGATCCCGCATCGAGTGTGTCCTTAGTAACGATCAATACATCGCGCACTGGCCGTGCGGCAAGTGCGGCAGCCAAGCCGGCAGCGCCAGAACCAAGTACCACAACATCGGTATCTCGTGTCCACGAAACCTCTGGTGCGCTCAATGTCGCAGGCAGTGAAACTTCGCGTGCCGTCACGACTATCGCTATTCCTTTGTCCTTGACGGTGTCCCGATCGCAATCATGCGCTCAACCGAAAGTCGCGCTCTGTCGGCAATGTCTTGTGGCACTGTCACTTCGTCTTTTCCCGTGCGAAGCGCCTCAAGCAGTTTTTCTGGAGTATTCATTTTCATGTACTTGCACACGGCAGCACGATTAACTGGCTCAAAAATCACAAGCGGGTTCGCTTTGCGCAATTGATGCAACATGCCCGTCTCGGTTGCAACAAGAACTTTCTTAGCCTGAGTCTCTTTGGCCGCAGTAATCATTCCCGCTGTTGACAAAATTTTGGTTCGCTCGGCCGGCACCGCGCCACTCGAAGCCAAATACATTGCCGAAGTCGCGCAGCCACATTCTGGATGGATGAAGAGTTCTGCTTCTGGTTCGGCAGCAACCATTGCTTTCAAGTCTTGCCCATTAATTCCTGCGTGCACATGGCACTCGCCCATCCAAATGTGCATGTTGGTGCGACCAGTCACGCGTTGCGCATGTGCTCCCAAAAATTGGTCTGGGCAAAACAAAATTTCTGTGTCGGGATCAATTGACTGCACAACTTCGACTGCGTTTGATGATGTGCAGCAAATATCAGTCTCGGCCTTCACTGCCGCAGTCGTGTTTACGTAACTCACCACCACAGCGCCCGGATGCTCTGC